>CAKUGH010000001.1 GCA_934654605.1 uncultured Collinsella sp.
AAGATTGCCTGCGATTACGTGGTGATGGCCGTGGGCTCCAAGGCCAACGCGTTTGACCTGGACGGCGTGACGGTGCCCGTGACCTGCGTGGGCGACTGCTCGGGCGAGCGCACTGCCGACATCGCGAGCGCCATCCGCACGGCGTATCACGCGGCCAACGAGCTCTAGGCAAGAAAGCTATCGCGCACGTTTGATCGGGCGGGGCAGGCTAGCTTAACCTCATCTTTACCTCAAATGAGGCGAAGATGAGGTTAAGATGAGGCAAGCAAACAACTGGGCAAACGCTGAAATGTCGCCATCGTTGACCTCAAAATGAGGTCAAGATGAGGTTAAGGTGAGGCAAAGCTTGAACGGGCGGGGAGTGCCGTTATCGGTGCTCTCCGCCTTTTTGCCAATGAGAGCGCCCTGACCAGCGGGTTCAGAAAATCCGAATCTCGAGCGACCGAAAATCCGAACTTCTGGAACATGAAAATCCGAATCTCAAGTGCACGAAAATCCGAATCGTAACCACCCGAAAATCCGAATTTGATACAGTGGAATAGAAGCATCGAAAAGCTAGACCTAGGAATCTGCGGAGGGTGGCTCATGACGGGTGAGAGACTGCATCGGGATGGATACATTCCACGCATCGTGGATGCACAAATTGAGCGCTACCTTCGTGTTTTTGGCGCGGTCGAGATTGCGGGCACCAAGTGGTGTGGCAAGACGTGGGCTGCACTAGAGCACGGGGCGTCCGTCTCGTATGTCGATGAGAGTCTCGACCTCGCTCGTGCCGACCCGGCGATGATGTTGCTGGGTGACCGTCCGCATATTATTGACGAGTGGCAGCGCGTTCCTCAGATTTGGGACTACGTTAGACATGAGATCGACCGTGCCCGGGGTACGCGTGGCGCCTATATCCTCACGGGTTCCGCCACGCCTGCGTTTGGCTCAAAGGCAGAAGCGCCCGCGCATAGCGGGGCCGGCCGCATCGGCCGCGTCCGCATGCACCCCATGACACTCGCCGAGACAGGCGAGTCCAACGGCAAAGTGAGCCTGGCGGGTCTGTTCGAGCATCGTTTTGAGCCCTGCCGATGCGATGGCGATACGCCGGAGCTTGTCGAGGCCGCTTGCCGCGGCGGTTGGCCCGAGGCGATCGATATGGCTTCGGATGACGCCCAGCTCATCGCTCGCGAATATCTCAACACCACGTTTTTAAGCAGTTTCCCGGCGGTCGGTCTCGATCCGGACATCGCTCGCCGAGTCTCCGCATCGATCGCGCGCAATCTGGGACAGGCGACCACGTATAAAACGATTCTTATGGATATGTTTGGTGCCGAGGAGGATCCCGCAGCGTTTGCCGACGAGACCAAGGTGCGCAGGTACCTGGATGCCCTCAAGGGCATGTTCATTCTCGAGGAGGTCCCCGGTTGGGTTCCCGCGGCGCGCGACAAGCGGCGCTTTACCGTCAAGCCCAAGCGCTATCTGGCGGATCCGAGCCTTGCCTGCGCCTTGTTGGGGATGTCCTCGCGGGCGCTGGTTGCCGACTGGCAGACATTTGGTTTGGTGTTTGAGAATTTGGTTATGCGCGACCTTTCGGTCTACGCTCGTTCGCTCGATCTGCTGGATAGCACGCCCGTGCGCTATTATCGCGACGATTCGGGCCTTGAGTGCGATGCTATTGTGCAGCTAGCCGACGGACGGTGGGCGGCCTTTGAGATTAAGGTGAGCGAAGATAAGGCGAGCGCTGGCGTTGAGAGCCTCAAACGCGTTCGCAAGAAAGTGTGCGGAAATCCTCGCTCACGCACGCGCGAGCCGGAGTTTATGGCCGTGATCGTGGGAGTGGGAGAGTATGCCCGCGAGGCCGAGGACGGTATCTACGTGATTCCCGTGCGCGCGCTGGGGTGTTAGGGGGCGCACGCTTTGCTACCGCTGCCCCTTGCACCAAGGGCTTGACTTTTTAAGACATCATTAAGGCTTGCGTTGTGGAGCAAGCCGCAGGTCAATGCTATTCTTTTACTTTATCGTACGGTGTTGTATTCTGCCTGAATTCTCTACCTGCGATCAACGGATTAAGCGCGACCGAGCGGAAAGGATGGCACGCCCGCAAGCAGGGCAAACGCAAGCGATGAGTGGCATGGACCGACATAGCGAGCCCCAGCAGCACAAGACGGCGGCCGAATACCGCCAAGCTGCCGACGAGCACGTGCGGACCCTCAAGGATTTCTGGAAGGATTTCCTAGTGAGCGGTCTGTTTGTGCTGGCCGCCATCGTCGCCATCTTTGCGTGTCTGGCCTGGTTTGCCGCGAACAATCGAGTGAGCGCTACGGGGAGCACGATCGGGACGAAGGCGGATCGGTACACGTTGACCGCCAAGGGCGAGGGTGAGTCCGGTGCGCACACCGGGTATTACGAGCGAACGAACAATGGTGCCGTGATTGGCACGGGTGAGAAGGACGCCTCGGGCAAGGTAGATCCCAAGCTAGATATCTCCGACGCCATGACGGTAACGCTCGCTTCTAACCTCAACAACGAGACCGCTGGTTCCCTGTATCCGGGTGCCCGCGGCAAGATTACGTTTACGGTGACGCCGCTCACGGATAACCTTGGCGATATCACGATCAATCTGTCACGCGTGCTTAAGGTTAAGGACAACATATATAAGGAAGCCGATGGTAATCTGCCGGCTAATGCGAGCACGCTGCTCAACCTGGTAAAGGGCCACCTGCTGTTCTTTACGAGCTGCCAGAACGGCTATTACTCCGGTCGCGTGGAAAACAGCCAAATCAAGATTCCAAAGAGCGACTTTTGCGAAGACGGCAAAACGACCAACCCCACAAACAAGTCCGTCCCCGTTACGCTGTACTGGGTATGGCCGGAGTACTTCCAGAACTTTGTCCTTACGGGCAACACGAATTACTACAAAAACCTGTTCGCGACAGAGGGCGAAGACTACGGCGCCCTGAAAACAAACGTGAACAGCAATAAAGCGCACTACTTCTATAGCACCTCGGGCAGCACGGCCGCCACGGACGCCTACGCCAACGCGGACGCCTACTCCTCGCTCTACAACAACGCGGACGAGAAGATCGGTAACGAGGTCATTTCCATCCAGCTTAGAATAACCGCGCAGGAGGGTACCACCAATGGATAACATCCGCGCACATATGACTGCCGCCCACGATTGGGTCGAGAATCACCGCGCACAGACCCTCGCGGTTTTGGTACTGCTCGCGGCCATCATTTTTATCATCGGTCTTACCATGACATGGTTCGTAAGCGGCAAAAGCCTGTCCACGGTGGGCAAGATTCAAACGCCGGCACAGCTCAAGATCTTGGGTCCCAACCAGACGAGCATCGAGCCTATCGAGATTTCGTATGACGAGTCGCGTGGCGATGTTAAAAACACCGATGGCACCGTCTCTGTCCGTCGCGCATTTTGCGTAAAGAGTAACAACGACGATAACAATGACGGCGGCCAAGCGTTTGAGCTGCAGGTGGCAAATACCACCAATATCAAGGGCCTTGTTATTAAGGTGTACAAGGTAGAGGATACGACGGCGTCGGGCAAAGGCGATGTGGCCGGCCTGGATGGCGCTGGTAATAGGTATGCGTGGACCAAACAGCCCAAGGCGATTTCCTTTGAGTTGATTAACCCTGCCACGGCCGGTGATGCCTCGCTTGCCAAAGATCTTGAACAAGTCGACCCAACCTATCAGGAATACAAAAACGTCCAGCAGAACGCTCGTCCGTTGTACCGGTACCACAAGTTCGCAAAGAAAGACCTCGACGGTTACAACGAAGAGACCAATAAGGCCAACGATGCCACGAACTTCATCATCGAATGCACGTGGAATCCGGGCGTTGTGACCAACGCAGACGGTACCAAGGTCTCAAACGTCAAAGAGACCGACATGGTCTACCTAATCGCTCGCGGCACAAGCAGCAATTAACGCAGGAAGGGAGGACGTCACATGACAGAGGACAAGAACAAACAACTCGATAATGCCGAGGGCTTGGTTTGCGACCAGCCGGATCGGACGGCTGCGTCTGAGCAGACGCCTCCCGCCGAGCCCTCCCGCCGCAAACGCCCGTTTTGCCTGGGATCCAAAGCCCGCAAACGCCTGTGGACGGTTGCGGTGCTGCTGTGCGTCGTTGTGATGGCGACGGGCACCTACCTTACCTACACGGCGTTTTTGGGCGGCGACTTCCTTAAGTCGGTCGTTGTTTCGGGCACGTCGCAGGCGCTGTTTGCCTCGGACATGCTCACGGGGTATACGGAAACGGTGGCGGATGCAGACATCGCCACCAACAGTATCGTGGTCGACACGAGTGGGGATACTTGCTCCTTTACCTTCCGTATTTATAACTACCTGTTGGGCGACAAGAACAAAGTCAACGATAAGGACGTCAACGCGACGCTGAGCGTGACGGCGAAGGACGTGGAGGGCACCTGGGGCGGCACCTGGAGCGTCAACGGTATGCCCGCGCAGGCGGCGGGCGACACGGTCAGCCTTTCCTTCCCTGCCAACAAGGCGACCATGTATACCTACACGGTTACGTTTGCAAAAACGGACCTCAACAAGGCGTCCTTCCTTGTTAAAGCGCAGGTCGACGCCAATAGCCCCGGCACCAACCTTAAACTGCTCGCGGCCAAGATTGCGCCAGCCGAGCGTGCGGAGGTAACGGCTTCGGGCGTTTCGGGCGAGTGGGTCGATAAGAATTCGGATGATACAAATGTCGGCGACTTCGACGCTTACAACTATCGCGTGACCGTAACAGGCACTACGACCAGGGTGAAGCTCACGTGGGGAGATGGGGTCGAGCTCGACCCGTTCTTTCCGCAGAACCACAAGAACGGTGATGCGCAGGCGGCCGTCAACGGCAACTCGGTCACATACGATGCGTCCCCTGGCTCGGAAATCATTACCTTCTACCGGAAGGGCGATTCAAAGCCGACCAGCTGGGACGAGGACGGTATTAAGGTTTCATGTTCGCCCGCGACAAGCTAGCCGCAACGAGCCGCAAGCATAGATTTTGAGACACAGCACGGGGCAAGAGATAGAACGAGGTAGGACCAGATGAGAACGGCAAAGCGCATAACAACCGCATGCCTGACTGCGATCATGATTTTCCAGGCGCTTGCACCCTCCACAGAGGTGTTCGCGCAAGAGCTCGACGCCGTGATGGAGGCGTCTGTCTCCGCCGCGCGTGCCGCGGGCAACACCGCACGCTCCGTACAGGATGCCGTGGCCACCGCTTTGGAAAATGCCGACCAGGCTACATCTGATGATGCCGCGACGGCTCCGGGAGCCGATGCGGGTGCCACCGAGGACGGCAACGGTTCTACCGGCACCGATGGCTCGCAGGATTCCACGACCGATGGAGCCACCAACGGCGATGCCTCAACGGAGGGCGATGCATCCCAAGACGATACGACTGCCGATGACGGCACCGCCGACGAAGGGCAAGCGGATGACGCGGACGCGGATGCCGATGCTCGGGCAGATGCCGCCTATGCGTACAACACGGTTGAGGAGCTGAAGGACAAAGGAAAAGTCACAAAAATTACTGAGGAAAACGGCACCGTTACGCAGATCGTGTTTGCCAACGAGGCAGATCTCATCAAGATATCTAACACCAATCCAACTGTTTACCAGAATGCCGTAATCAGTAGAGAACCAAACACGGGCAGCGAGTTCAAGCTGGACAGTGCGATCGTCGATAATAATTTGAAATTCAGAGGCTTCGGTGGCGAAAACGTCCCCTTCAAGGGGTCGCTTGACATGAAGGGGAGCACCCTTGTCGTGAGCCATACCCTCTATAACAACATTCAACTTAGTGATGCGAATAGAACGGTGACGGTGACATGGAAGGGCACGGATGCCCAGCCTGTTATCGCTTCTAAAATTAATGGCAATGATCAAACGCTCGTTGCCAATGTAGCGGTTGCCAATGTGAGCGCGGATAAGGCGACGCTCAAATCACCGTTGCTGGGTGAAGTCGATGGGGTTCTCACGCTTGAGGCGGCTTATTCGGTTGATGCGGGCAAGACCCTTGCAGTGGATATCAACTCGGACTTGGGAAACGTCGGTTTGCTGGCGAACACTGTAAAGGCCAGTGCGTCCTTTACCATTGCTAAGCTCGAGGGATTGCCATCGAGCGGGACGCAGACTGTTGCAACCACCAAAGATGGAGCTAGCGCTGGCGGCTTGATCGGTCTCTGCAAGGATGGCGTGACTGTTTCGCTCGCTAATCCGATCGACCTATCCAATTTCACTGTTGTTGGCAAAGCAGCCAGCGGTGGCTTCATCGGCAAAGCAACCAAGCTCACCTTGGACACAGACAACAAGAAGTTCACCTGCCCCGCCACCGTTGGTGATGCGAGCAGCCAAAGCTCCGGCGGCTTCATCGGCGACGTTAGTTTTGCCAGCCCGGTCGAATTCACCAACAACGACCAAATCGATACTGGCTTGGGCGTGAAGCTTGGCCAAAGTGGAGACATGGGCGCGGGCGGCGTGTTCGGTCTTCTGGATACAACGAACGGCGATGTCACAATATCGGGTGGCTCGTATGCCAGCAAGCTGGTGGCGGGCTCCGGCTCCATCTATGGTGGTCTGGTCGGTAGAGTTCAGGATGTGACCAGTACAGAGACGCCGAACAATACTCTTCATATAAAGACAGATGGTGAGGGCAATCGCTGCTCGGTCGACACTACGTGCAGCGTCGCTCCGCGACTGGCGGGAGGTCTGGTCGGCTGGGTGGCAAAGAGCAACAATACCGGAGGCGTTGTAATCGTTGACGGTGCGGATGTCACGTGCCATTCTCCGCAAGTAACTGGAAAGAACTGCGGGTTTGGCGGTGTTGTTGGCGCCTTGGATAGCGGCTACAGCGTGGGCGGGCGTTCGCGTTTTGGAATTTTGGATTGCGGGGACATTCGCGTTACAGCCGATACACCAATCGCATGCGGCGCCGGAATTGTGGGTTCGGCATGGAACGGCGTCTTGCGCTTGCGTGGGACTACCGATTTGTCTGAGTGCAAGCTCGAGGCCAACGGTAATACCAACCAAATTCTTAGATCCTTGGATGGATGCTCTCCATTGGTGTTTGCTTTGGGTTCGGGATCGGATGCTAAGACGACGAGTAATGATTATTGGATTTACAAACGTCCTGCTGCGGCGAAGATCGATGACCTGACCTATAACCAGGTTATCCGTCTGACCGGAGAGAAGGGCAAGCTCAGCAAGGATCTTATTAAACTTGATAAAAGCACCTTTTATCAGCCGTTGTGCAACCTGAGTGGTGCTGAAGATGCTGGTAGCAGTGCGGGCTATTCATGGGGCAGACAGCTTCAGCCCCAAGAGGGTAAAGTGAAGTCGGGTACGTACCTCATTAATGATGCGGATACATTCGCATGTATTGCCATGACGGTCCAAACGCACGGCTACTTTGGTGGCGTCTTCGGCATCGGCACAGGTAGCAGCCTTAAAAACTGGTATGGCAATAGAGGGAATACTTTCTTAATTACTTCCAACATTGATCTACGGGGTACGGGTCTTGAAGGCCTTGCGTGTGATGGGTCCTGGCAAGTCAATACCTTCGGAGGTGCTGTCGAAGGAAACCGGCGCACCGTTACCCTGGCGATTGGTGAACCATTTGGCACACGCAATGACGTTGCGCTCGGCGCAAATGATCCGTCTGAAGGCAATGGCAAGATTTATCGCCACAGCCGCCTGGGTCTTTTCAACGCCGTTGGTGGTGGCGCGACGGCGAATGACTCTACTGCGAAGGTTAGCAACCTCACTATCGATGGCATTGTGAACTTTGATAACGGTCTGGCTGTTGATGCCGGATCGCTTGCGGCGACCATCGCGGGTAACGTAACGCTCAGCGGCGTTACGTGCGAGCCAAAGCTTACCTGCGATGACACGTTCGGCAACGATGTCAACATGGGCGGCATCGCGGGCAGCGTGAGGGGCGCCGGAACCGTTTCTTTCGAAGGCGGCGCAAAGGCGCGGGCGATCATCAACACGGGCTCCACTCTCAAAGGCAACACGCGCATTGGTGGCGCTATCGGCTATGTGGCGGATGTTGCCGCCACTGTCAATGTGGCGAGCCTCGAGATCGGTGGCGAGATTGCTGCGAGTAACAGCGCGAGCGGTAAGAAAGCTCAGGTCGGCGGCTTTATCGGCTGCATCATGCAGAGTACTTATAAAGAAGGGAAAATAGCCAGTTCGGCTGAAAAGAACGTTAGCATTACGGGACTTTCGTTCAGCTCGTTCGACATGACCGTGGGTAAGAGCGGCGACGCGAAGAACGGCGCGGGCGGCCTTCTGGGCTACAGCTGGGGCAATGCCGTCGTCACCATCGGAGATGGCAGCGTTAACAAGGACGCAAACTCTTATGCCCTAAAGACAACCAACGCCTCCATAACCGCGAACAGCTCAGGTGAGCTCGGCGGTCTCGTATATGCCGCCAGCGGCCACTGGATTATCAACGACCACGCCATTGATCTTTCTGGCACGACCATTAAAGCGGAGAATGCTACGACGCTGGGCCTACTCGTTGGCCGTGGTAGCAAGGTAGCTGCTGGGGTATATGGCTCCGAGTCGTATACGGGCTTATACCTGGAAGACAGGGCTTATTGGGGCACTGCATACAACGTTTCTGGCATCACAGTCACGGCGTTCAAGGTAACGACCTTCGACGAGTGGGTGGGTAACGGCGTAAGGCCCGGCAGCAAGCTTATGGACGGTGAATGGAACACGGTTGTTTCGCTGCACACCGAAGGCGCCACGTTGAACATGAGCGGCAAAGCGGAGGAAGACAACAGCTACAAGAATCGCTCGGCTTTTGGCCAAAGCAAAAATACGGTTTCTAGTAAAAGCTACGATCTCAATAAAAACAGCAGCACGCGTTATTACTACAACCTTGATCGTGCGTACAGCGACATGAAAGCCAGCGGGAATGACTACACGGTGACGAAAATTATCCACCTCAGCACCCCTCAAGAGTTGCTTTTGTGGTCAGCTTGTCGCTACGCTCCTGCGGAAATACAGACGTACATTGCTCCCGGGATGACTGGGGAAAATGCCGGCGACAGAAATGCCGGGCTTAATAGCTATACGGTTTATATCAATAAAGGCTCGGACACGAGCGCAGGGCAAAAACCCATCGATTTAAGCGGTTATAGCTATTATCCGGCACAGCCCAAGGGGCATGTATACGTTCAAAATGCGAATATCAAGTTCTGCTACTCGGATATCAAATGTACATTTGCCAACAACAAATCCAACGCGGCCGGCACGCAGCACGAGAACATGCATTGCGGACTTTTGCGTACGATTAATGCGAACCTTTCGGTAAACAATGTCACGCTGGGCGGCACTGTCGGGATTGCAGTTAACGATGGCGATACGAGTAAGGCAGGACCTGGCGGCACTGTGTCAGGTGCTTTGGTGTGTCGCTATGTGAGCTGGTCTTCGGGAGTGGACAGGCAGATTTCCATCAATAATCTGACTCTCAATGGCTTGGCTGTCGATGGCGTAACCGATGAAACCGGCTATGCGCCTTTGCTCATCAATGAAATGCAGACGCACGTGAAGCTGAACGCGAAGAACATTTCGACTACGGGATACGCAGACAACACCAAGGCGGCGACGTCGCTGTTTGGCAAACTTGGCGTTGGCAGCACGGCCGACCAGGTAACGGCGATATTTAGCCTTATCAATCTCCCCAGCGCAACAGACGACTCGATCTTCACGCGTGCAAGCTTGCTTGAGAGCTTCGGTTACGGCAAAGGTAATACGGGCTCTGCGGTGTATACGTTTTTCAAGGCTGACCAAACCAACGATGCGCAGACCAACAAGGTCACGTTCGGCAAAGAGATCGATGCCAATGACGCCGACAAAAATGAGTACATAGGCAAGCAGCTTTGGTATTACGACGAGGACGGCTACGGAACCGATGGCAACCTCGTGACAGTTGGATCCACGGTAGCTGATAAGACGGGTAAGTCTCCGAAGTTCGGAGGTTATCTTCCGTATGTGAAAAAGGGCAAGGCAAACGAAAGCGATGTTCAATACCATGAAATCAAGGTTAACCAACGCGTGCCCAATCTTGCGATGGGTTGCGGCACCTATGGTGACCCCTATGCCATAACCAAGGCAACGGAGTTCAACACGGTTGCTGAGTACATCAATACTCAGAATCCAAGCGACGGCTGGGAAGTTACGATTGCGGCTAATCAGGAAGAGTTGTGCCGGCGTCGTTCGTCTAGCAACAATACTGATAACGAAGTGACGTACGTCTACAATCTGGCGAAGAAAACGTGGGAGAAAAAGACCGGGACTAACACTATCGACTCCACGGATACGCTTGACGACGCGACGATGCATAGCTATCTCCAGAGTGCCTACTACAGCATCGAACCGGTTGATAACAAGGGAAATAGCATCGATACGCTTGTGCTCGATATCACTGCTTTCCAAGGCTTGGGTAATCAAGGCAATCCGTTCCGCGGCGTTATTGTTGGCAACCTGCGTGGGACGCAAAAGGTCGATTCGTCGGCGACCATCAAAATCGACAACACCGGCAGCACGAGTGCGCCTAAGGGCTTGATCCCGTATAGCTACGGCAGCGTTGTGAGTAATCTAAACATTGAATACTCGGGCAACGCAGCCTCAATTGCGCATAAGAAGGTAGATACCTCTGGTGTACCGGGCGCGTTCTTTGGCGGCGTGATTGGGTGCATCATGGGTGGCGACAATATCATCGACGGCGTGTCGGTGAGTGCGAGTGGTGGCTTTAGCGTTGCGGGTACGGCTGGCGATAAAGGCGCACACCTTGTGCCCGTTGGCGGGTATGTGGGTGCCATTGCGGGTGGCGGCGTTATCTTCCGCAACTCCTCGAACGTGAGCGGCGCGCTCAACAAGTGGCATAACGCCGGCACTTCCCTCTATGACAACCCGTATGTTGGCCGTGTTATCGATGGCTATGCGTTCAGCGAGCTTGCCGGTAACGGGATTCTCGAAAACACTGACCGCAACTACAGGGTGAACAATCTGGACACTACGGATAAGAAATGCATAGAGACGGGTGAAACGCAGGGCCGCTATAGGGGTAACGGGACCACGAACAACCTCGCTATAACCACGACCGTTAATGACTCACAGGGCCTGCTCGTGCTTTCAGCCATCATCAGCAGCGGCGCGGCTGGTGGCTCGGCGAATACGACAACAGCCAACGAATCATACGGCACGTACGCCGGATCACGCGCGTATCTGGGCGGCAATACATCGACGAACAAAAAGGGATACAAATTCGGCAATCAGAATTACGGCAAGGTACGCAACGCGAAATATGATAATGTCGGCCAGCCGGCGAGCGCGGCGACAGATTTTGACGTTGCGACCAAGGACGACACGCTGAGTCCGGGCAGCCAGAATGCTGCCGCGCTCGATCAGACTGATGGCAGCAAGGTGAACTCCCCTTACCTGGTGTCGAAATACGCCACGTGGCAGACGGGCAACATCTGCGCCGCGCAGGCCTCGGGCATAGATTTGCGATTCGTGAACACGGCCGAGAAAATTGACTATGACATGATGCCTTACGGCACGGGTTATACGGGCCTTTCGGGCCGCTATTACTCCAACGCGTGCGCATCAAATAAGGGCGCCGATCGCGACCGCATCGTGCCCTTCGTCGCGACCATCAACGGCAACGGTGCAACTATCAGGGTCGGCAGCAACGGAAGCGACGAAAGCGATAACGGTAAGAAGAATCCGTACGACATCCAGGAATACACCGACGACGACTACAAGCTCACCGGCGCGGGCGCCCTCTTTGGCACCGTAACGTACACTTCGGAAAACGTGTCGGAGAGCATCGGCACTCCGGCAACGGATGGAGCTGTCGCCACAGGCAACAGCGGCTACACCGTCCAGAACCTGAATTTCTACGACTGCAACATCTCGCTAAGGTACGTAAGCTATAGCGAAATCGCTACTGTCGACAATAATATTGCGACGGTGGCGACTGACTTGGCGAATGAGGTTGGTGTCGGTCTGCTTGCGGGCACCACGGCGAACGCGAATTCGCTCGGGAGCTATGGTAAATACAGCACGGTCGATATGACGAAGTGCAGCGTTAACGGGCCTACCAACGTTGGCGGTCTAATTGGTACGTCAGGCTATGGGGCTCGTAGCACTGACAAAAGCGATACCACCTGGGTGGTCAACCGAACGGGCGGACAGTCGTCCCCGGTAAAACTTTACGACTGCTCGTATGACGAAATGGCTGTCAACGGCGGCGAAAACGTTGGTGGCTTCGTCGGCAAGCTCAATGCGGGCTCGCGGGGTGGCGTTTGGACGACGATAAATAAAGACGTAGCTAAAGACTCTACGATCGAATCGACTTCGGCCGGTCCAAGAGTTGGCGGCATAATCGGCGTTAATGATGATGCGGTATATGTGAATATGGACCCTGCCAACAACGAGCCGACTGCTGGCGGAAAGGCGACCATCAAAAATGTGACATTAAGTGTGCTTCCGAGCGCTGGCGCTTCGGGCGGAGTTGGTGGTATTGTCGGTAAAGCTGAGAACAGCGTATATGCCCACAATCTCGTTGTGACAAGCGATGCGGACAAAGAGATAATATTCGGCGCCAAAAATACCAACTCTCTTAAAAACGTTGGTGGTATCGCAGGTAATATAACGAGCGGTAGCGAGTTCAAGTTAGATTCTTGCGAAGTCAGCAACATCCACCTTGAATCCCGCGAAGTGTCCGGCGGTATTTCGGGCAACATTTCCAATGAACCGACTGTGACGTGCAACGACGTTGTGATCAGTAGCAACAACTTTAATAGTTCGTATGCTGGCGGTATTAACGGTTCACTGAGCGGAGCGCCGAAGTTCAACATCACGAACACGGTGATCAAGAACAATGTGTTCGTAAATATTAGAAATAAGTGGGAGGATCAGAGCGGTGGCAACAAGAGTCGTTCTGGCGGACTCGGTGGCGACGGAAGGGGCGTCTACAAGCTTGCAAACGTCCTGTTCGACAGCAGCGACTTTCAAGGTAAAGACGGCCAGGGCATCTTCTTTGGCGATGCTAAGAGCGGTCTAAAAATATATGCGGCAGGCATAGACATTAAGCCTGGTAACAAAAAGACCCGTGATGACTTGCCGCCGTTGCTGTTCGATACGACTTCGGGCAGCACGGTTAAAGATATTAATAAGGTTTCCTATGTTGCGTTTGCTGACTACAAAGACACGTTTGCCACATTCGATGCAAATACGACGTTGTACAGTGACGACTCCTCCAGTAACAAGACAGTTGCCGCCTATCCTTATGTCACCACGAGCCCTGCGAGCAAAATCGCGGTACGCGTGTCCGACACTGACACCGCTGACCGTTACCTTTTTGGCGATGGTGCAAATGTTGGACTGGCTGAGACTATCAAAAAGGAGGCCAAGGCCGGTCAGAGCGAGTTCGGCAGCTATACCTACACCAACATCGGCGGCCGCGATGACTCTGGTGCGTATCAGAATAATGTGAGTGGCTTCGATGAGAATTCTCCTGTCGGAACATTCAACGGAAACAATGAAAGCAAGAAGGTGGCTGAGGACAAGAACTTCAACGTCCTCGTCCTCTCCGGTGGTGATACCACGACGGTGGAGAGCTATCTCAATATTGTGACGAACGGTGGCTATTCGGATGCGAAGCGCCTTAACCGTGTGACCGCAAATATTGAGACGTTTACGATCGACGAGAACAAGCATTTTGTGAAAGATGCGACTGCAACGTCTACAGTTTCGATCGAAAATAAGAATACCCAGCAAATGAAGTTCCGCGCGAGCGGATCGGCATGGGACAACGAGAAGGGCCGCTTTAACCTGTTGACCGTCACCTTTACCGAGGCAGGCCGGAGCTACAAGGTCCAGGTGCCCATCATCGTCAAGCGCATGCTCGAGATTGACTTTACGGCAACCTTTGTCGAGGGGTCCAACTTTAAGTCGAGTAGCTATAACGGGCGTGGTGCTAACGCGCACGTGCTGATCGGCGGCGGCGAAACCATGACGGGATATCTCACCTGGACATATGGCCAGGCGTACGGCAAGGCGACTAGCTACGGTTGGAATACGTACCTTGTGAGTGGCGGCTCCATGGGACCGTTGCAGAAAAAGATTAAGTTCCTGGGCGATGGTACCAAGGGAACATTGCCGGCTGGTACCCAACTTACGCTGGTGGATACAGCAAATAACAACAAGGAATATCACTATACGGTCGGCGCAAATGGAACTGACTCGCTGAGTCTGTCCGATTTTATACACGCCAAGAGTGAGACCGAGAATGAGAAGTACACCGAGCCTTGGCTGAGCGAGGAGGTTGGCGTAACAGCGAACGAGGACAACGCCGCAGGTACGTGGGTCGAGACGACTGTCAGTGACGCTACCGCTAAGGTCGGAGGCAAATACTACCGCCCCAAGACGGCAGAAGACGTTAAAGCCAATAAGAAGCTGTATGCCCTGAGCGTGTCTGAGGAAAACCCGGTGACCGAGAACTTCTATCTGGTAGTTCGAACGCCGAGTAACTCTGCTAGCGTAAATGGCTACACCGCCACAGAGATTGGCAACAAGAGCGTCAACACGCGCGTCAATTACGTGTTGCGAACGGGTAGCGATGGGCTGGACGAAGACGATCACCATAACACCGCTTCGACGTACAGTATCGCGTCGAACTATACGCACCGTTTGGAGGATAAGAAATCTGGCACTAATCAGATGACGATGAAGGGCACGACCTATCCTCTCGAGATGAAAGTGATCGATACCATTAGCTTTAGCGAGCAGGAGTACACAAGCTCCGACGCGCTGTACTACCAGTTGGATTCCTCGCTGGTGAACTACGTTGGCGGTGCAGCTGCAGGTGCGCATGGATACCCGACTGGAACTTTGGGCACGTATTCGTTCTACGTGACGGTGGGGGGTCACTACTACACGTGGGAGAATTCCGGGTGGGTAGATGTCGGCACGAAGGAAACGCCGGTGGTTGCTGATGCCAAAACCTGGTCATCTACAACTGGTGGCGACATGTCGCTTGTGCTCGCCGATGCCAGCGGTAAACCTATTGATCTTTCCGGCATTCGCGAGAAGGCCAAGGCAAATGGCAGCGAGTTCACCATCACCATGAGGGCGAGCCTTACCATGACCGAGCCCGCGTGCCAGACTGGTATTATCGCGTCGCAGAAAAGCGGCAGCGATAAGTACACGAAGCCCAACTACCGTGCCTACCTTTCCACGCATGCCGATACGCTCAGCACCAGCAGCAACTCGGCATACAGCGACGGCAACGCTGGATACTACCGCGCGGATGTTGGCTCCTCGACCATTGCGCTCGAGGCTTCCAAGAAGTCGCAGTTGGGTATTAACATCGATGACCTCAAGTCCGCCGACGGCTGGATCGCGCTGCTGGGAACGTATGACTTCTCAAAGCTCACGGGTGCCGATGCCATGATTTCTAAGGCCACTAAGGTGAGGTACACGTTGAGCTTGCAGCGGCGCAACGACAAAGGCACGTATGATGCGGTGACCGATATCTCGAAGTACATCACAGAACTTCGTAGTGACAAACCGGGTGCGGACTCTTGGAGCGACAGCGGCAACAGCTACGTATTTACCGATAGCAAGGGCACTGACGGCACGTTCGCCACGCGCGATGGAAACAGCCTTGCCTTTAAGCATGCTTTCCTCGTTAAGGTGAACACGGACGTTGAGGGTGAGAAGAAACAAACCTACGCAAACTACCGCTTGGTTCTGACGGCCCAGCTGATGACCGGCAGCGACATCGTCGACACGCCGGTCAACGTTAGCAACCTCGATGGCTATCGGAATTCCGACTACGTGACGTACACGCTAGCGCGCATCAACACCGAGGGCATTCAACACGGTTCCACGACCAACTGATTCTGCCAAAGGGGGCGGCAACCATCCGGTTGCCGCCCCCTTTCTTGCTTAAGCGGGGCCGTCTGAAGACCCCACTGGACAGTTGGTTCAGATTTGTATAAATCCAAGTCCCGCCAGACGGTCCTGACGCTCGTTTTGGAGCAAAAAGTAGTCCAAAACTAAGGTTCCGTAGCCGAATGGGCTCGATTTGCGTGCAAGAGATCGCCGATGATGCCTTTTAGGAGGTAGGAATGCAGCTTCGACCGCGTCATATAATACAAATCTGAACTAACTGTCCATCCGCCGTTAGAAGAGGGCGTTCCGGCTTCCCACTTAACTTTCCAACTTTCCACTTAACTTACCACCTAAGGTGGAAAGCTGGAAAGTTAGATGGAAAGTTGGAATGTTAAGTGGAAAGCTGGAAAGTAAGTGGAAAGCTGACGTGTTAGCTGGGAGATGGGGAGGGGTTAATAATTACGCCTTCAGCCCAAAATGACCAAAAGAGTACCAATTTGGCTGGCAATTCATTCCCAACTAGCCGCGCGCTAACTACCTGCGTAAATAAAAGATGAAGATATTCCTCACGAACGTCTTAAATGCCCGTATACCGATGTTGCGATTTTCAATTAACTGTTACGCGCAAACAGCAAAATGCTACTATCTAACATGCACGTTAGAAAACAGGTAAACGTTTAGGGCTAAGAAGTGGCAGGTATGTCAGAAGCAACAAGGACTCGCACGCATGCGCCCGAGGTCAGGCAGCGCGCCGTCGAGGTCCTCCAAGAGGGGGTCGGTCATCGTGCCCTCGCCGCGGAGCTCGGCATTCCCCAGGCCACGGCTCGTCAGTGGGCCCGAGCATATGCCGTGGGCGGTGCCGAAGCCGTGCTCAACGCGGGTTCTCATCACCGAACGTATTCGTATGACGTCAAGCTTGCCGTGGTTAAGGATCGCCTGGAAAACGGCCTGACGGTTCGCGAGGCTATGATCAAGCACAAGATTCCCAGCGAGTCTTCGGTCAAGGCTTGGTGCCGTCAGTATCGCGATGGCGGTGCGGATGCGCTGGTCGATAAGCCGCGTGGTCGCAAGCCGCGCGCTAAGCAGGCAGAGTAGCAAGAGGGTGCGCCCACGGGGCGCATTTTTCTTGCCGCGCCACTGCTCCAAAGCGGACAGACTCCTTACCCCGTACGCCTAAAACTCCCCAGTTGACCGAAAACCTGCCGCCGCTACTCCTCAATTGAGCTATAACGTTAAACAATTGCAGCGTTTTTGCATGGGGGAGTGATGGTATGACGCTACTGTATTTCCTTACCTTGTTTCCGCTGGTACCGGCGTTGGGCATGTTGCTCGCGCGCGGCGACCGCGCCCGCGATGCGGTGGGGCTGGTAGGCTCTGGCATCATTATGGCGGTGACGGTTGTAGTCGCCGGTTTATTTTTTGGCACGGGTCCGCAGAGCTTTGAGGTTGCCCCCGGCACCTCGTCTACGCTCTCGACCATCATCTCCGCCATCGACGTGATCTTGTGCGACGTCATCCTGTACAACGCGCGCAAATTTAAGAGCACGCTCGCCACGGTGCTCGGTACAGTCCAGCTGGCGGGCTCGGTCGCCTTCGCGGCCATGACGCTGCCCGCGGCCGAGGTCGTCACCGCCACGCCGCTCTACCTGGACTACATGAGCGTGATCATGGTGCTTGCCGTCGGCATCGTCGGCAGCCTGATCTGCGTGTATGCCCTGGGCTACATGAAGGACTTCCAGGCCCACGACGAGCACGAGGCCGCGCTGCGCGGGCAGACCGCGCCCGACCGTCGCCCGCAGTTCCTGGCGCTTATGTTCCTGTTCCTCTCGGCCATGTTCGTCATCGTGACGAGCGACAACCTGGAGTGGCTGTTCTGCGGCTGGGAAATCACCACCGTGTGCTCGTTCCTCATGATTGGCTACACGCGCACGCCCGAGGCCATCAAAAACGCCTTTACCCAGATCATCCTCAACATGTTGGGCGGCATCGCGTTTTTGGCGGGCCTAATGTATCTGCACGTTAACGGCATGCCGCTGACCATCTCGGGCATGATCGAGCTTTCCGGCGCCGGCACCGCGCAGTCCGCGCTGCTGGTGATGCCGGTCGTCCTGCTATCGCTCGCCGCCCTTACCAAGGCCGCGCAGATGCCGTTCCACACCTGGCTGCTCGGCGCCATGGTCGCCCCCACGCCCACGAGCGCCCTGCTGCACTCGTCCACCATGGTCAAGGCCGGCGTGTTCCTGATGGTCAAGCTCAGCCCGCTCTACGCCACCTATCCCGTGACGGGCTTTATGGTCACGAGCGTGGGTGCCATTACGTTTTTGCTCGCTGCCCTCATGGCGATCTCGCAGAGCAACGCCAAACGCGTGCTTGCGTACTCCACCATTTCCAACTTGGGCCTCATCAGTGCCTGCTTGGGTGTCGGCGCGCCCGAGGCCGTATGGGCGGCCATCTTCCTAATCTTGTTCCACACGGTGGCCAAGTCTCTGCTGTTCCTGTGCGTGGGTACCGCCGAGCACCATATCGGCAGCCGCAACATCGAGGACATGGACGGCATGTTCAGCCGCATGCCGCACCTGACGCGCCTGATGATGCTGGGCATTATGGGCATGTTCGTGGCGCCGTTTGGCATGCTCGTGTCCAAGTGGGGCGCCCTGGTGGCGTTCGCGCAGACCGGCAACGTGCTCATGATCATGGTGCTGGCCTTTGGCTCGGCCGCGACGTTTTACTTCTGGGGCAAGTGGCTTGCCAAGCTTTCGGGCGTCGACCCCACGGCTCAAAACGTTGAGGTCAATGTCCATAAGACCGAATGGATGGCGCTTAACACCATCGCCGCGCTGCTGATTCTGTGCTGCGTGGCGTTCCCGGTTATCTCGAGCGGTCTGGTGTCGCCTTACTTGGCCATGGTATTTGGCCGCGTACCGTACGTTATTGGCAAGGACGCCATGTATCTGATGGTGGTTATCGTGGCGTTTATCGCCGTGGTGCTGCTGACTTCATTCCGCGTGAGCAACAAACCGCACGTCAACGTGTACCTTTCGGGCGTGGGAACCGACAAATATCGCCATTTCCGCGGTTCGATGGGACACGAGGTGAAGGCCGAAAAGCGCAATTGGTACTCGGAGGACGCCCTTGGCGAGAAGCGTATTGGCCCCGCGGGTAGCGTCGTGTGCTGCAGCATTATCGTGTTTGCGCTGCTGTGTTGCGCGTGGATTGGGCCCGAGCGGCTTGCCATGAGTGCGCCCTCGGTGCTGCGCGGCAAGTATTTCGAAGGTTCGGGCGTCGTGGGCATTTTTATTGGCACCGTGGCGTTTGCCCTAATCGCGCCGCTTGTGGGCGGTCTGATTGACGGCCTTGACCGTAAGCTTTCGGCCCGTATGCAGGGCCGCGTGGGACCGCGTCTGCTGCAGCCGTTCTACGATGTGGCCAAGCTCCTGCGCAAAGCCCCTGCCAGCGTAAACACCATGGACGATACCTATATGGCATGTGCGCTCATCTTTACCGTGGTGGGCGGTGGCATCTTTGTGTCGGGCTCCAACACGCTGCTGTGCGCCTTTATGGTTACGCTCGCCGCGATCTTTGTGGTGCTGGCGTCCGCCTCGACGCAAAGCCCGTTTGCGCAGGTCGGTGCCGACCGCGAGCTGCTTCAGGTTATGAGCTACGAGCCCGCCGTTTTGCTGATGAGCGTGGGCCTGTATCTCGCCACCGATAGCTTCGATTCCATCGCCGTGACCGGGCAGTCGGTCCCCATCATCGTGTACAGTGCGCCCATTTTCCTCGCGCTGCTTGCGGTGCTCACCATCAAACTGCGCAAGTCGCCGTTCGACCTTTCGTATTCGCATCACGCGCATCAGGAGATCGTCCAGGGCGTCGCCACCGAGATGAGCGGCGGCACGCTGGCCAAGATGACCCTCATGCACTGGTGCGAGACCGTGCTGTTTTTGATGTGGGTGGGCATGTTCTTTGTCTGGGATAACCCGGTGAGCTGGGTTGTTGCCCTGGTCGTGATGGCCGCGACGTATTTTGTCGAGGTGCTGATCGATAACACCTTCGCCCGCAGTACCTGGCGCAGCTGCTTTAAGCTCGGCTGGGGCGTGGCGCTGGTGTTTGGCCTGCTCAACCTTATGCCCATCCTCGTTGACGTGTTTATTTAGGAGGCGGCGACTATGGATAATAAAATGTCGCGCTCGCCGTGGGTCATTCATTACGACGGCTCGAGCTGCAACGGATGCGATATCGAGGTGCTGGCCTCGCTCACGCCGCTGTTCGATGCGGAGCGCTTTGGCGTGGTCAACACCGGCAACCCCAAGCATGCGGATATCTTTTTGGTGACGGGTTCGGTCAACGCGCAAAACCTGCCCGTCGTGCGCCAGATCTACAACCAGATGCTCGAGCCCAAGTGCGTGGTGGCGTGCGGCATCTGCGCGTGCTCGGGCGGCGTGTTCCGCGATGCCTACAACGTGATCGGCGGCGTGGACCGCGCGATTCCCGTGGACGTGTACGCGCCCGGATGCGCCATTCGCCCCGAGACGGTGATCGATGCCATCGTGGAGGCGTGCGGCATCCTGGACCAGAAAGAGGCCGTGATGCGTGCTGGCGGTGACCCGCTTACCGTGGGCGGCGCCGCAACTTGGGACGGTGGCGTTGAGCTGGGCGAGGACGGGTTTGTAGCTGCTGGGGTCGGGGATGGGGCCGGCGCGCCCGCCGCGCCTGCCGGGTCTGCCGCGCCCGCCGCTGCAAAGGAGGCCGAGTAATGCAAAAGGCAATCTATACCACCGTCGGGATCGATGAGCTGTTGCCGCATGTGCAGGCGCTCAAGGGCGCCGGCGCGCGCTTTGTGCAGATGCATGCCGAGCGCTGTGTGGACGACGGATTGTATCGCCTGGTCTATACGTTTATCAATGTTCGTGCTGCTCAGGAGCATATTGCACAGGACGGCAGCTATGCGATTGAGAACCTGGTAGTCGAGGGCATCGAACAATATCAGGAGATTCCGTCCATCAGCTCGTACTATCCGGCGGTGTTCCCGTTTGAGAATGAGGTCCACGACCTGTTTGGTCTTGCCATTACCGACATGCAGATTGACTTTAAGGGCTTTTTCTACCAGGTCTCGACTGCCGAACCCATGAGCGTCATCACGCCCGAGGTGAAGGCTGCGCGCGAGAAGGCCATGAAGGTCCGTGCCGCTGCCGAGGCCAAGGCGCGCAAGGCCGCAGCCGAGAAGGCCGCTGCCGCTGCTGCTGCGGGGGAGGGCGCTGCGGGCGTTGCTGCCGCCCAGCCCGCTGCGGCTGCCGGCTCCGATGCTCAGCATGACGATGCCGCTGCCAAGGCCGCGCTCAAAGCCGCCGAGCTGGAGGCAAAGCTCGCCGCCATGGATCCCGAGAAAGCGGCCAAGGTCCGCGCGGCGCTTGCCGCCAAGGCCGCCCGCGACAAGCAGAAAAAGGAGGCGTAAGGTCCATGGCACATCGCTCCGTTATTCCGTTTGGCCCGCAGCACCCGGTGCTGCCCGAGCCGCTTCATCTGGACCTGGTGATCGAGGACGACCGCGTCATCGAGGCAATTCCGCAGATCGGCTTTGTGCACCGCGGGCTCGAGAAGCTCACCGAAAAGCGCGACATGCACCAGTTTGGCTACATCGCCGAGCGCATCTGCGGCATCTGCGCCGTGGGCCACAGTTGCGGCTATGCCAGCGCCTGCGAGCGCATGCTCGACATCGAGGTGCCCGGCCGCGTGCAGTATATCCGCACCATTTTGCACGAGCTTTCTCGTATTCACTCGCATCTGCTGTGGCTGGGCCTGCTCGCCGATGCCTTTGGTTTTGAGGCGCTGTTCTACCGTTCGTGGACGCTGCGCGAACAGATTCTCAAGATTTTTGAGAGCACTTGCGGCGGCCGCGTGATCCTGTCGATTAACGAGATTGGCGGCCTTAAGCACGACATCGAGGACTCCGAGCTGGCGGGCATTGTCCAGACGCTCGATGCCATGCGTCCCGACTACGAGGCTCTGGTGCATACGTTTTTGGACGACGACAGCTGCGGCGAGCGTCTGCATGGCGTGGGTGTGATCAGCAAGAAGGACGCGCTGGAGCTTTCGATGGTCGGTCCGTTCGGGCGCGCCTCGGGCGTGGACTACGACGTGCGCATGTTCGGCGACGGTGCCTATGCGGATCTGGCCGCGTTTGAGCCCATCGTGGCGACCGACGGCGACTGCTATGCCCGCTGCCAGGTGCGTTGCGCCGAGGTCACACAGGCCATGGACATTATCAAGGAGCTTGTGGGCAAGATTCCGCACGACGGAATCGGCGGGCGCACCAAGCTCACGCCGGCCGACGGCGTGCGCGGCGAGGTTGTGATTGAGCAACCGCGCGGCGAGGCGTACTACTATGTGCGCGGCAACGGCACCAAGAACCTGGACCGCTTCCGCGTGCGCACGCCGACGTCGCAGAACCTGGCGGGCCTGACGCACGCGCTGCAGGGCGTGCTCATCGCCAACGTGCCCATGATTATCCTGACCATCGACCCCTGCATTAGCTGCACAGAAAGGTAGGCGTGGCATGAGTTTGCTGACATTTGCCAAGACGGCCTTGGGCTCTATGGTCAAGCAGCCGGTCACGGTGTGCTATCCGCAGGAGGAGCTGGCGGCGCCCGAGCGCCTGCGCGGGCATATCGTCAACGATATGGACGTGTGCATCTGCTGCGGCATGTGCGCACGTCGCTGCCCCGCCGGCGCCCTTGCGGTTGACCGCAAGGGTGGAACGTGGTCGATCGACCCGTACGCTTGCGTGGTGTGCGGCGAGTGCATCGAAAGCTGTCCCAAGCATTGCCTGAGTATGGACACCGCCCGCACTCCAGTTGCGGCGGATAAGACTCCCACGGTAGAAACCAAGCCGGAATAGCGCTGGAACAGAGCTGGGATAGGGGCCGGCGGGGCAAAAATGCCCCGCCGGCCCCGCGCTTGAGCGCGCGGTTAGGTTGCCGAGAACAAAACTATGTCGGATTACGGGGCTGGATAGCGAACCCCCGACCATACCGGAAATCGCGAAATCAAAACCGCAGGTAGACGGCTTGCGGTTTTCCAAAAATAGGGGGTATGGATGAGGGCTCCGACTTTTGCCCCGTAAACCGGCATAGTTTTAAAATGGCATTAAATCGGTAGCAGCCATTTAGCTATGCCGGGGTGGTCGGACGTTGGTTGATTACCCTCGCAGGTAGGCGATGGCGATTTGGGTGCGGTTGCGTAGGCCCATTTTGGCCAGGATCGAGCTGATGTGGTTTCGCACGGTGCCTTCGCCCATATAGGCGGTGGCTGCAATCTCCTTGTTATCGAGGCCGCGGGCAATGAGCTCGGCGACCTCGAACTCGCGGTCGGTCAGGCCGGCAAAGGCTGCGGGCCGGCGGGGCGTGCCGGCCTCGGCGTCCGTCCCATCAAAATCGACGTCCTCGATTGCCTTGCCCTCCAGCACGCGCTTGCCGTCCATGACCTGCGCCAACGCTGGAGGAATGGCGGCGACATCGGTTTTGATCAGGTAGCCGCGGGCGCCCAACTTGAGTGCCGACACAATGTACTCGTCATCTGAAAACGTGGTCAGGAACACCACGCGTGCCGCGGGGTCGCGCTCAAGGATCTCGCGGGCCGCCGAAAGGCCGTCACGCTCCGGCATCTGGATGTCGAGCAGCGCGATATCGGGCGCGTGCTCGGTGTAGAGCGCCACCGCATCGTTGCCGTCGGCGCCGGTGCCCACCACTTCAATCTGCGGCTGGGCGCCCAGGATAATCTTGAGCGAATCGACTACCAGGCGATCGTCATCGACAACTATGAGTCTCATCGGGCCTCATCTCCTTGCTGTTTGGGAACGGTGGCAAACACGCGCCAGCCGGCGGCGCCGGCGCGCGGACCGGCGGTGAAGGTGCCGCCAAGCGCCTCGACGCGCTCGCGCATGGAGCCGAGCCCCATGCCTTCCGCGGTGCCGCGGCCGCCCGTCGGGGTCTCGCCCGTGCCATCGTCGGTAACGATGAGCTGGTAAAACGACGGATGCTCCATGCATCGCACGGTGACGGTCTGGGCGTGGGCATGGCGCAGGGTGTTGGAGAGCGCCTCGCGAAGGACCGCTGCAAAGCAGCTGGCGACGTTGGCGGGCGCATGCTCGGCCAAAACCTCAAGCTCAATCTGCGGACCGACGTCCGAGCGCGCGTCCTCAACAATGCGTTCGAGTTGCACGGAGAGGTCGGCGGCGTTGTCATTAAGCGCGTGGACGCTGGCGCGCACAAGCTGGAGTGCCTCGTCAACGGTGTGCTTGACGTCGGCGAAGTCGGCGGCGACGCCGGGCTCGTTGGCGTGGACCACGCGCAGGGCCTCGGTCTGTAGCGAGGCGCGCGTGAGCTGGTGGCCGACGTTATCGTGGATCTCGCGCGCAATGCGGGCGCGCTCGGCGAGCGTCGCGAGTTCGACCTCGTAGTCCTGGCGGTCGGCAAGGTCGCGGTTGCGCGCCTCGAGCGCGAGGGCTCGTTCCTGCAGTTCGTCACGGGTGCGACGCATGCGCTCCTGCTCACGTTCCAACTGGGCGGTGCGCAACGACAGTAAGGTGGCGGCGACCGAAAGGATGGCGGTCAACAGCAGCGCACGGGTGGGAAGCGCGCCGGTGCGATAATCCGCAACGAGCGCGAAGACAAAAGTGGCGGCTACGCCCAGTGCGGGCCATGCGTGCTCGCGGCGCACATGTTGCGCGATGTCATAGAAGGCGAGGGGTGCAAACGGCACAAAGGACGGCACAAAGACGGCCGCGATGATGTAAGCGTAGCTCGCGGCCTCGCTGGCGCGGCGGGCGCGCTCGCCTTGCGCGACCTCGGTCAGCGCGGCGATGACGACGCCAAGGCAAAATGCCGCAACCAAGCGGGCGTCCACAGCAAGGCCCAAGGCGGCCGCGATGCAGCACGCCAGCACGATCGATTTGTCGAATAGCCTGTTCATACGGGTATTGTACGCGATGGCGTGCGCGGGGGAGGCCCCACCGGGAGCAACCGTGACATTTGTCCCAGCAAGGGGGACCGCGACTATATCTCGCCGACAATCATTTCACCTGAACATTTTTGATAGCTGTATCTATCATTTTTGCTAGATACAGCTATTATTTTTTGCTAGATAGATTTATCAAAAGGAGGCTCTAGGTGTATAGGCGCAAGATATCGACCGTGTTACAGCAAAGACTCATGGGGCCGCGTTCCTTTATTCAGGTGGTTATGGGTCCCAGACAAACTGGCAAGACCACGGCCATCAAGCAGGCGGTCAAGGCTTGCGGGCTTCCGTGTCGCGTGGCGAGTGCCGACTCGCCGCGCGAACTCGCGGGGGATTGGATCGACCTTGAGTGGCGCCAGGCTCGGCAGCTGACAAGTAATGGCTCGCGTGCCATCCTTGTGCTCGACGAGATACAAAAGGTTACGGGTTGGTCCGAGACGGTCAAGGCCCTGTGGGACGAAGACTCTTGGAACGACACCGAGCTTCTTGTGGTGCTGTCCGGTTCGTCGAGCTTGCTTCTCGGCAGTGGGCTGACCGAATCGCTTGCGGGGCGATTTGAGCTACTGCGTTCGACGCATTGGAGCCTGTCTGAGATGTCCGAGGCGTTTGGCTATAGCTTCGAGGATTATCTGATGTTTGGCGGGTATCCGGGTGCCGCGATTCTCAAGAGCGATGTCAATCGTTGGCGAGAGTATATGCGCGATTCGATCGTGGAATCGACGATTTCGCGTGACGTATTGCAGATGGAAGACGTGCGCAAGCCGGCGCTCATGCGAGCCCTCTTTGAGCTGGGTGCGCAGTATTCGGCGCAGGAGATATCGTATCGAAAACTGCTGGGGCAGCTCGACGATAAGGGAAACACTGATACCGTGCGCCATTATCTTGATCTGCTGTCCAAGGCGGGCATGATGAGCGGGTTGCAAAAATACGACGCCAAGCAGGTGAGGTCGAGGGCAAGCTCGCCGCGACTGCTTGTGCATGATCCCTCATTAATGTTCTCGATGTGGCGCGGGACGGGTGACTTGTTGGCTGATTCTGCCCTGCGAGGGCATTTGGTCGAAACTGCGGTGGGCGCCCGGCTCATCGCGCGTGCTCAAACAGAAGGCTTTGAGCTGTATTGGTGGCGTGAGGGTAATCTCGAGGTGGACTTTGTGGCGAAGCGCGGCGATGACGCCCTTGCGGCGGTCGAGGTGAAAAGCGGCCGCGTGTCCAAGAGCGGTATGACTGAGTTTTTGGCGCAGAACCCTCAGGCGAAGCCGATGATTGTGGGCGATCGTAACGTTTCGGTTGAGCAGTTCTTGCGGGATGAGGTGGAGCTGTTTTAGCTGGTGATTGCTACGGCGCGGACGGGTCAAAGTGATCAGAAATGCAAGCCCCACTTACTTAAGATTTGGGACAAACAAATCTGATTACTTTGTCCTGTGGCGATGCCGGTTCTGTTGGCGCCGCACTCGTGACAAAGCTCACTGGCGCGCCCCACCCGCTCCTGCGATGATGCAATCGTACCGGGCCGCGATCAACAGAAGGGCCGCCTCATGACAGACATCGTCCACGTCGAAAATCTCGTCAAGCGCTATGACGACCTTATTGCGCTCGATCACTTTAATCTGAGCATCGCCCCCGGCGAGATCTTTGGCCTGCTGGGCCCCAACGGCTCGGGCAAGACCACGTCCATCAACTGCATCCTGCAGCTGCTCGCCTATGACAAGGGCACCATCGAGCTGTTCGGCGAGCCCATGACGCCCACCCGCTACGACCTTAAGCGCCGCATTGGCGTGGTGCCGCAGCAAGTGGCGGTGTTCGACGAGCTCACCGTGCGCGAGAACATCGACTACTTCTGCAGCCTCTACGTCAACGACCGCAAGCGCCGCCGCGCGCTGGTGGATGAGGCGATCGACTTTGTCGGCCTGGGCGACTTTACCAAGTTCCGCCCCGGCAAGCTTTCGGGCGGCCTGGCGCGTCGCCTTAACATCGCCTGCGGTATCGCGCACAAGCCCGAGCTCATCTTCTTCGACGAGCCCACGGTGGCGGTCGACCCGCAAAGCCGCAACGCCATCCTGGAGGGCATCTGCCGCCTGCGCGACGAAGGCGCCACGGTGGTGTATACCAGCCATTACATGGAGGAAGTCGAGCAGATCTGCAGCCGCATCATGATCATGGACGGCGGACGCGTGCTGGCGCAGGGCACCAACGACGAACTCAAGCGCATGATCCAGATGGGCGAGCGCGTGACCGTCGAGGTCGGCACCGTCGAGCCCGCCACGGTCGAGCGGCTGCGCGCCCTCGAGCACGTGCTCAGCGTTGAGCTGTCCGGTGGCGAGCTCGTCTGCACCTGCGAAGCGAGCCCGCACAACCTGGTCGACATCCTCGACACGCTGCGCGCCGCCGACGTGGCGCTCGGCCGCGTGTGGAGCGAGCCGCCGACCCTCAACGACGTGTTCCTCGAGATCACCGGCCGCGAGCTGCGCGACTAGGGGGCGGCCATGTTCAACACCATCATCATCACGCTCAAGACACTGTTGCGTCGGCCGAGCACGTGGGTCTGGGGTGCGGTCTTTCCCGTTGCGCTTTCCACGATGTTCATGTTTATGTTTGCGAACCTGAGCTCCGACGGCAAGGTCGACCCGGTGCCGGTTGCCGTTGTCGCCGACGAAGCCTGGGACGCTTCGACCTTTAAGGATGTGGCGACATCGCTCGCCAAGGAGGGCGACGATCAGCTGCTCGATGTGGGCGAGTACGAAGACTTGGCTGCCGCGCGCAAGGCGCTCAAGGCCGGCGAAGTCGCGGGCATCTACGCGGTCGATGCCGCGGGCACGCCCAAGCTCACGCTGCTCTCGAGCTACGACAGCTCGCGCGCGTCCACGGTGCTCGTCGACCGCAGCATTCTGGAAACGGTGGCAAGCTCCTATACGCAAAATGCCGAGCTCATGGCACAGATTGCCCAAGACGATCCGGCGGCGCTTGCCGATCCGGAGGCGGTCGCCCGCGCCCTGTCGCTCGAGGGCGGAACCCGTCGCGTGAGTCTGACGCGCACCACGCCCGACGGCACGACCATTTACTATTACGCGCTCTTTGGTCTGGTCGCGATGATGTCTGCCGAGTTTGCCGCCTTGAGCGTCGTCGACCTGCAGCCCAATCTGTCGGGCCTTGGCGCGCGCCGCTGCGTGGGTGGTCTTTCCAAGACGGCGTCGCTGTCCGGTATCTTTATCGGCTCGTGGCTTGTCTCCTTTGCCTCGATGGCGGTCGCGATTGGCTACGTGCGTCTGGTCGTTGACGTCGACTTTGGCGGGCGCGAGGGGCTGTGCCTGGTGGGCGGCGCCGCATCCGCGCTTGCGGCGACGGGCCTGGGGCTCTTTGTGGGCACGCTGCCCGTTAAGGGAGGCAAGGCGTCCAAGTCGGGCATCCTCACGGGTTTCGCCACCACGTGCGCCCTGTTCGCCGGCCTCTACGGCGAGCCGGCGATGGCGCTTGCCGACGACGTCGCCCGCGCCTGCCCGGCCGAGTGCTGGCTCAACCCCGTCAAGCTCATCTGTGACATGTTCAACCGCCTGTATTTCTTTGAGGACCTGGGGCCGTTTGCCGTGCGCGCTGGCGCGCTTGTCCTTATGACCCTGGTGTTTGTCGTCGCCGCTACGCTGATCTTTGGAAGGAGCCGCTATGAGCACCTTTAAGACTGCGCTTCGCATGGCGCTGGCGCACCCGTTCTACCTGCTCATCTATACGGTGTTCATCTCGCTCATGGGCGTGTTCATCGCGGCATCGGTGAGCTGGAACTCGTCGCAGCTCACCGAATACAAGCCCTACGACGCCAACGTGATCGTGGTCGATCGCGACAACAGCGACCTTTCGCGTGCGCTCACCAAGCACCTGGGTGCACGCTTTGAACTGGTCACGGGCGTCGGCGACGACACGTACGACCTTGCGGACGCGCTCTCCAAAAGCAATAGTGCCAAGGGCAGCGCCGACTGCGTGTTCTTTATTCCGGAGGGGTTTGAGGACGATCTTGTTGCGGCCGCCCGTGCGGGGGAGGCCCTGCCCAAGCTCGATGTGACCTACGGCGCCGGCACCATGGCGGCAGCGCTCTCGTCTGCCGAGGCCTCGCGCTGGATCTCGCTTGCGGGTGCTGCGGCGGCACTTGAGCCAGCTGTCTCCAACGGTGACGTCGCCAAGGCCGCCGAGCATGCTGCCGCCAAGCGCGCCGAGGTCCAGATCGAGCAGGTCAAGGTCGAATCGACTGCCGTCGCCCCACTCGAGTCGTATTTTAACTTTGGCGCGTACGCGATCATCTCGTCGGTCATCGTGTCGGTGGGATTGGTGTTCTCGGGCATGAACGAGCCCGAGCGCGTGCGCCGTATGGAGGCCGGTCCTGTCTCCGAGCGCCAACGTTCGCTCGCCGTGTTCGCGGCCGCCGCGGTGCTCACCGTCTGCATCTGGTTTGTGTCGAGCATGATGGGCGTCGTGGGCTTTGCCGGCGCGGTTGCCGAGGTCGGCGTGGGTCGTGTGTGTCTGGCGCTGGCGGCGACGTTTGCCCTGGCGTGCATGCCGCTGGCCGTTGGCTTTACGCTGTCGAGCTTGGGCGCGCGCGAGGAGCTGCTCAACGGCGTGGGCAATCTGCTCGGCATGCTCATGACGTTTTTGGGCGGCGCCTGGATGCCGCTGTCGCTCATGGGCTCGGCCGTGCAGACCGCGGCGCATTTTGTGCCGACGTATTGGGTGAACGACGCGATTGGCAAGGCGCTCGCCGCGGACCTGACGCCTGCCGTGCTGGGCGACATCGCCTGCGACCTGGGCGTCACCGTGCTCTTCGCCGCCGCCATCGCCGCCGTAGGCCTAGCCCTCACCCACACCAAAGCCCGAGCCTAGCCATCGGGTACTCATTGGGGACAGACTTAAACGACTAGTCATTGGGGACGGTCTTTGCCAATCCGCCGGCTTGCCGGTCGGGTTGGCAAAGACTGTCCCCATCTGCCGGCCTTTGGGAACCACTCATTGGGGACAGACTTAAATGAGCGATTTCACTCATTTAAGTCTGTCCCCAATGAGTAGGTTGGAAAAAATCCTGCCCGCCGCTTAAAAATAGTTCGCCGGGGTTTACTATTACCCTAGAAAAGTAGCAACAGGCTAACAATGGGGAATAGCATGGCGACAAAGCAAGCCTATGTCCAGGTCAAAGGGCTCAAGAAACACTACGGCGACGGCGATGCGCGCCTGACGGTGCTCGACGGCATTAACACGTCCATCAACCGCGGCGAAATCTGCGTCATGCTGGGGCCCTCGGGTTCGGGCAAGTCGACGTTCCTCAATCTCATCGGCGGCCTGGAGGACGCCGACGGCGGCTCCATTATGGTGGACGGCTGCGACCTGACGACGCTCAAGCCCGCCGACCTGGGCGAGTATCGCCGCCGCGAGCTGGGCTTTGTCTTCCAGTTCTACAACCTGGTGCCCGACCTCACCATCAAGGAAAACATCGAGGTCACGGCGCACCTGTCCAAAAACCCGCTCAATATCGATGACCTGCTGCGCTCGCTGGGCCTCTACGAGCACCGCAACAAGTTCCCGCGCCAGGTCTCGGGCGGCCAGCAGCAGCGCTGTGCCATCGGCCGTGCGCTCGTCAAAAACCCGGGCCTGCTGCTGTGCGACGAGCCCACGGGCGCGCTCGATTACAAGACGTCCAAGGAAATCCTGCAGCTCATGGAGGACGTCAACCGTACCTACGGCTGCACCATCATCATCGTCACCCATAACGCCGCCATCGCCCGCATGGCCAACCGCGTGCTGCGCCTGCGCGACGGGCGCATCGTCGAGGACGAGCTCAACGAGTCGCCCGTCGCGGCCGCCGAGCTCGATTGGTAGGCGGCGCCATGTCACCTCTCGCAAAACGACTCCCGCGCGAGCTGCGCCGCAATATCGGCAAGTACCTGGGCATCTTCTTGCTTATGTGCGGAAGCATCGCCCTCACGTCGGGCTTTTTGCTCGCGGCACATTCCATCGGCTGCCTTATCGACGACATGCGCGACGCGTACACGATCGAGGACGGTCGTCTGACCACGGCGTTCGAGGCCACTGACGACCAGCTCAAGGCTGCTGAGGACGCGGCCAACGACGTCGGTGGCATCACGCTCTACAAGGACTTCTCCATCGATGCCATCATCAAAAAGGCGTCCGGCGATGACGGCACCAAGCGCACCCTGCGCACCTACGCGCACCGCACCAAGGTCAACATCGCGTCCTACTGCGAAGGCAAGCAGCCCCGCGCGGACGATGAGGTGGCCATCGACCGCGTCTTTGCCACCAACAACGATCTTGCCGTGGGCGATAAGGTGAAGCTCGAGGGACGCACCTACACCATCTGCGGCATCATGACCCAGCCCGATAGCCAAGCGCTGTTCCTCAACAATTCCGACTTTACGGTGAACACCATCACCTATGGCGTGGCCGAGGTCACCGACGCCGGTTTTGCCGCGCTCGAGGACGCCGGCGGCGCGCCCGCCTACACCTACTCCTTTACCTTTAGCGACCGCGACCTCTCCACTGCGGACCGTATCGATGCCGAGCAGGATATGGTCGAGGCGCTGACGGATGCCGATGCGCGCGTGGACGACCTGACCGATGCCGATTCCAACCAGGGCATTGGCTATGCGCGCGACGACGTGGACGGCGACTCCATGATGTGGACGACGCTGCTTGACATCATCATCGTGATCATGGCGTTCGTCTTTGTGGTGCTCACCGACGCCACCATCGAGGAGGAGAGTGCCATCATCGGCACGCTGCTCGCCAGCGGCTATCGCCGCCGCGAGATTGTGCTGCACTACCTTGCGCTTCCCGCCATTGTGGGCGTGCTCGCGTCGCTGTTGGGCACCGCGCTCGGCGTTGCGTTCTTTACCGAGCCCATGCGCAGCCTCTATTACGGCTCGTACAGCCTGCCGCCCTTCCAGGTGTACTGGAGCTGGGAGATCTTTGTGAAGTGCGCCGTGGTTCCCGCCGCCGCGCTCATCCTCATTACGCTCGTGGGCCTGATGCGCAAGATGGGCAAGACCCCGCTGCAGTTTCTTCGTCACGAGGCAGGCGGCAAGTCGGGCACCAAGCGCGGTTTTCAGCTTCCGGAGCGCATGGGCTTTGTCTCTCGCTTCCGCCTGCGCATCTTCCTGCGCAACCTGGGCAACTTCGCCACGCTCTTCGTAGGAATAGCGTTTGCGTCGCTGCTGCTCCTCTTTGGCCTGGCGATTCTGCCCACGATGACCCACTACGCGGATAATCTGGAAACGAGCCTGGTTGCCGAGCATCAGTACACGCTCAAGGCGCCGCTGGAGCTTGAGGGCACCGCCGAGGAGCGCGAACAGTGGTCGGCGCTCGAGCGCTTGCGGTCGGTCGACGGCGCGCTGCTTTCTGCCGCTCAGGATGCAGATGACGAGCTTGACGACGCGGTCGATGCCGCGCAGACGGCTGCCGATGCCGCGACCAACTCTCCGTCTGCCGAGAACCTGGCCGCGGCGCAGGACGCGCTCGCAACGGTTCAGGATAAGAAGGACGCGCTTTACGCATGCCTCGACGATCTTGCCTATGCTCTTGGCTGCGACCGCGACGAGACCATCAATCTGATCGACAAGGCCTCTAAGATCGACACTGACAACGACGATATCCACCCGGTCAATACGACTGACAACGGCGCGGGCGCAATCGCGCAGGCCGAGAAATATGCCGTTTACCAGCTGCAATACGGCCGCGGCGATGATAATGGCGAGGAGACGATTTCTGTCTACGGCATCTCGGCAAACTCGCGCTACTGGAAGGGCCTCAACATCGGCGACGGACACGTCGTCTTTGGCGGCGGCCTGCTCGATAAGTTTGGCTGGAGCGAGGGACAGAAGGTCGAGCTTCGCGACAAGTACGAGGCTCGGGATTATTCCCTTGAGTACGCGGGCAAGGACTGTGCCTGGGGCTCCAAGTCGGACATGAATATCTATATGAGTATCGACGACTTTAACGAGCTGTTCGGCAACGACGCCGCCTACTTTAACGGCTATGTGAGCGACGAGAAGCTCGACCTCGATGCTCGTTACTTTGCCGGCGACACCACGCCCGACGACATGCGCGCCGTGGGTGATCAGTTCATCGGCATGATGAGCAAAATGATCGGAATGATGATCGGGCTCGCGGTGTTTATCTTCCTGCTGTTTATGTATCTGCTGACCAAAGCGGTGATCGACCATAGCGCCCGGTCGATCAGCTACATGAAGGTCTTTGGCTATCGCGATGGCGAGATTTCGCACCTGTACATCCGCTCGATCACGCTGTGCGTGGCGGCGTCGCTCGTGCTGAGCCTGCCCGTGATCATCGGCTCGCTTACGGCCATCTTCCGCTCTATGCTGCTCGCCTACAACGGCAATATCGAGATCTACGTGCCCGCTTGGTCCATGGCGGCGTGTGTGGGCATTGGCTTTGCGACCTACCTGGTCGTGGCGCTGCTGCACACGCGCTCCATCAAACGCGTCCCCCTGGCCGAGGCCCTCAAGGTGCAAGAGTAGTCATCGGGGACGTTCTTAAACGACTAGTCGTTGGGGACAGTCTTTGCCAGATCGTCGGCTCGCCGGTCGGGCTGGCAAGGACTGTCCCCAACTGCCGGCAGGAAGGGAACGTCCCTGGCTGCCAGGTGGCGGGTGGCGAAAGAGCGTCCCTACTCATTTAAGTCTGTCCCCAATGAGTGGTTTCAGTCATTTAAGTCTGTCCCCAATGAGTGCCGGCAGGAAAGGAACGTCCCTAACTGCCGGATGGCCCGTCGCCGTGCTTGACTTCGACCCCACTCCAATGGGTACCATCCTCTTATGTCTGTAACGTCATATAGACCGAGGGGATAGATCTATGACCGCAACTGCACCCGCCGCGCCGGCCAAGGTGTACTTCACCAACCTGCGCACGCATGCTCGCGAGAGCCAGCTCGACAAGCTCAAGCGCCTCATCCGTCGCGCTGGCATCGAGCAGATTGACTTTGAGAACAAGTTCGTCGCCATCAAGATTCACTTTGGCGAGCTGGGCAACCTGAGCTTTTTGCGCCCCAACTACGCCCGCGCCGTCGCGGACGTCGTGAAGGAGCTGGGCGGCAAGCCCTTCCTTACCGACTGCAACACGCTCTACGTCGGCAGCCGCAAAAATGCGCTCGAGCACATCGACACCGCCTATCAGAATGGCTTCACCCCGTACGCCACGGGCTGTCAGATCATCATCGCCGACGGCCTCAAGGGCACCGACGAGGCGCTCGTCCCGGTCGAGGGCGGCGAGTATGTGCACGAGGCCAAGATCGGCCAGGCGCTCATGGATGCCGATATCGTGATCAGCCTCACCCATTTTAAGGGCCATGAGCAGGCCGGCTTTGGCGGCGCCATGAAGAACCTGGGCATGGGCGGCGGCAGCCGCGCCGGCAAGATGGAGCAGCACGCCGCCGGCAAGCCGAGCGTCGATATCACCAACTGCGTGGGCTGCCGTGCCTGCGAGCGCATCTGCGCGCACAACGCCATCTCGTTTGACGACACGCGCGAGCGTGAGCTTGCCAACGGCAGCACCCGCACGGTTCACGTTGCCGCCATTGACCACGATCGCTGCGTGGGCTGCGGACGCTGCATTGCGGCGTGCAATCAGGATTGCATCAAGCCCGACTATGACGCCGCGGCCGACGTGCTCAACTACAAGATCGCCGAGTACACCAAGGCCATCGTCGACGGTCGCCCGAGCTTCCACATCTCGCTCGCCATGGACATTAGCCCCAACTGCGATTGCCATCCCGAGAACGACACGCCCATCGTCAACGACATCGGCATGTTCGCGAGCTTCGACCCGGTTGCCATCGACCAGGCCTGCGCCGATGCCGTCATGGCATCCGAGCCCCTGCCCAACACCGAGCTCACCGACAGCGCCGCTAAGATGGAGCACAACCACGAGCGCCTGGAGGGCGAGCAGGCACACGACCCCTTCTGCATCACGCATCCCGACACCGACTGGCGCGCGTGCATCGCGCACGCCGAGAAGATCGGCCTGGGCACGAGCGAGTACGAGCTCATCGAGGTCAAGTAGCGCCAGACTATTGGACAAATCGCGCACTTTTGTTGCGTAACGTAAACTAAAACCGCCCGTGAGCGCTGCGCTCACGGGCGGTTTTTCGGAAGTGCGGGGAAAAATCGAATACCGCCGACCACAAGCCCATTTTTGACAACAAAACCCCTGATAAATTGTTGGTAAAACCGCGGTCTGGTCGAGCTCTCCGAGATTTTCCCCGCACTTCCGAAATCATAGGGTCATGAAGGGTCGCAGACGCTGCTATTTGCCTAGAAATTCTTGTCGAGGAAGCCGTTGACCGTGCTCCAGTAGAGCTCGGGGTCGACCTGCGCACTCTTGGCGTGGGCGGCGCCGTGGATGGTGAGCTTTTGTTTGACCTTGCTGGCGCACGCCTCGTAGTTTTGGTCGAGCATGCTGTACGGCACAAAGGTATCCTGGTCGCCGTGGATAAAGAGCATGGGAACCGTTGCACGCTTGAGCTGCTCCACGCTGCTGGCCTTATGAAAGTCGTAGCCTGCACGTACGTTGCACACCAGATTGGCCACATCGAGCAACGGAAAACTGGGCAAGCCAAATACGTCCTTGAGCTGCAGGGAGAACTCGTCCCAAACGCTCGTGTAGCCGCAGTCCTCGATAATGCACTTCACGTTTGCCGGCAGAGGTTCCCCCGCCACGTTCATGGCGGTTGCCGCGCCCATCGACTCGCCAAAGACCAGGATGCGCGCCTCGGGATCTGCCGCAACAATCTGCCCGATCCACGCGACGACGTCGAACCGTTCGGGCCAGCCCATGCCGATGTAGTCGCCGCCGGAGCGCTCGTGGGCACGAGCGGCGGGCGCGAGCACGTTCATGCCCCGGTCGTGGAAACGCTTGACGTATCGTGCCATGCCGATGGGCTCGTTGGTGTATCCGTGCAGGCAGACGGCGTAGTCGTTGGTGCTCTCCGGTGCGGCAAAATACCAAGCGGCAAGCTCGGTCCCGTCATCCGCGGTGAGGCTGCTGCTCTCGCGGCGCTCCTTAAACCACGCCCGTGCCTCGGTCTCCTCGGCATCCATCTGCTCGCCTTTTTCGGCGTCCTTGCCGTCCTGCATCATCTTCATGGTGTACGGCGCTTGGGGGTTCAGGGCAAAGTCGAATAGGAAGTTGCCGGCAAACCCGAGCAGCGCGACAACAAGCGCCAGCGCAACGACGCCGGCTATCTTCAACTTTCGATAAGAACGTGCGTTTTGAGACATAAAGAAGCTTTCCTATAAGATGTTAATACATCAACATTTAATGCAAGCGCATTATGGATGTTCGCCGTTGATGCGTCAACAAGCAAAGAATGGGTAAACAAAGGGTCACGTAAGGTGCAAATTTCGCACGTACCCAGACGCTTTGATATAGTGTTGAGAACTATTTATGTTGGAGGATGTAACCGGCATGTCCGATTCGAGCGACAGTTCCAAGCCGCGACCTAAGGCCGCGGCCGTTCCGCACTACACGGTGGGCGAGGAGATCATGAACTCCGTCACCCATGGTGTCGGCTGCCTGCTGGGCATCGCAGCACTTGTGCTTCTGATTGTGTTCGCCGCCCTGCGTGGCGGCGGTCCGACTCATATGGCCGCAGCAATTGTCTATGGCGTCAGTATCATCCTCGAATACCTAGCCTCCACGCTCTACCACGCGATTCAGCCCGAGCGCGCCAAGCGCGTGTTCCGCATTATCGACCACAGCTGCATCTACCTGCTCATTGCGGGCAGCTATACGCCGTTTTGCCTCATCACGCTCGCAAACGAAGGCGGCCCTGCGCTGTTCTTTGCGGTATGGGCCATCGCCATTATCGGCATCGCGCTCGAGTGCTTTATGCGCGAGCGTCAGCCGCACTGGGTAAGCGGCCTGGTCTACCTGTTAATGGGCTGGCTCGTTGTCTTTAAACTACCTGCGCTCGTGGCGCTGCTGAACCCCGTCGCGTTGGCGCTGCTCGCCGTCGGCGGCGTGTGCTACACCGTGGGCGTGCCGTTCTATATCGCCAAAAACGTGCGCTATCTGCACAGTGTTTTCCACTTGTGGGTGCTCGCCGGCAGCATCTTCCAGTTCATGGCGGTGATCCTCTTCGTAATCTAGCGATCGCGACTATGCCCGCGGCATCCAAACGGCCGTCGGGCGCAATTGCCCTATCCGTCACCTACGCTTACTACCCAACGTCCCGAATCTTGGAGGTTCGAGAAACTCCCGATGGACATAACCATCTCCCTTATTACCACGCTCGTCCTGACGCTTATCAACGGCTACTTCTCCATGTCCGAGATGGCGCTCACCACGGCCAAGCGCGCCGTGCTGGAGCACGAGGCCGAGGAGGGCGACAAACGCGCCGAGCGCGCCATTAAGCTGGCCGCCGACTCCGACCAGTTGCTGGCCACCATCCAGGTCGCCATCACGCTCGTGGGCTTCGCCTCGTCCGCCGTTGCCTCGACGAGCCTGTCCGACCCGCTCGCCGCGTGGCTCATGAGCTTTGGCATCGCGCCGCTCTCCGCCATCGCGCGCGGCCTGGCGCCGGTCATCATCACCGTCGCGGTCGCCTTCGTGTCCATCGTGATCGGCGAGCTCGTGCCCAAGCGCATCGGCCTCGCCAACGCCGAAGGTGTATCCAAGCAAGTCGTGGGGCCGCTCTCCGTGTTCCAAAAGATCGCCCGCCCGCTCGTGTGGCTGACCGGCGCCTGCTCCGACGGCCTGGCCCGCATCCTGCGCATCAAGAGCGCCGACGATCGCCAGAACGTCTCGGAAGAAGAGATCAAGTACATGGTCTCGGAGCAGGACGACCTGCTCGACGAGGAAAAGCGCATGATCCACGAGATCTTCGACCTGGGCGACACCGTGGCCCGCGAGGTCATGGTGCCGCGCGTGGATACCACCATGTGCGAGGACGACGAGACGGTCGCCCATGTGCTATCCACCATGCGCCAAACCGGCTTCAGCCGTATCCCCGTCTATCACGAGGATCCCGATAACGTCGCAGGCATCGCGCACATCAAGGACCTGATTCAGCCCGCGCTCGACGGCAAGGGCGACCAGCCCATCGCCGGCTTTTTGCGCGATGCCACCTTTGTGCCCGATACCAAGGACATCCTGCCGCTGCTGTCCGAGATGCAGACCTCGCACGACCAGATCGTGGTGGTCGTGGACGAGTACGGCGGCACGGCCGGCATCATCACCATCGAGGACATCGTCGAGGAGATCGTCGGCGAGATCGAGGACGAGTTCGACCCCGACAACAAGTACCTCACGCGCCTTTCGCGCCGCGAGTGGCTCGTCGATGGGCGTTTTTCGTGCGATGACGCGATTGAGCTTGGTTGGCCGCTCGAGGAAAGCGATGATTATGAGACCATCGCCGGCTGGATTTTGGAGCTTTGCGACTCGGTGCCCGACATCGGAGAGGTGTTTGAGGTCGCGGGGTACAAGTTTAAGGTGCAGTCGATGCGTGGCCAGCGTATCTCGCTCATTCGCGTGATCGCTCCGGCCGAAACCGATAAGAAGGATTCCGAGTCCTCGGCGGAGAAGCCGGCGGCGTCGGGCGCGGGTCTTGCGGATCCGCACGATGGCGACGAGTAGGACAAGGACGAGTAGGGGAGAGTTATGGCAGGCCTGTTCAACATCCTTAAGGTCACCGTCAGCGAGGACAAGATTTGCGCGCACGTGCTGGTGAATCCCGGCATGCCGCTCATGACCTCGGAGGATATCGAGGCCACGGCGCGCGTGTACTATCTGGTGCCCGCGATTGCCAAGCACCTGTGCCTGGGCGATTCGGGCCGCGAGTTCCAGGACTGCATGGGCCAGACTGAGCTTTGCCACCTGCTGGAGCACGTGACGGTCGAGCTCATGAATGAGACCGGTCTTGCTGGCAGCATCTCGTGCGGTCGCACGCGCGTGAGCGAGCATGACGAGCGTGTCTTTGAGGTTGAGCTTTCGTGCCCCGACGACGCGTTGGCCATTGGCGCGCTGTCGTCGGCGACCTTTATGATGGACTGGGCGTACCTGCATGCCGACCAGCCGGCCCCCGATGTGGACGGCACGGTCGCGGGCCTGCGCAACCTGGTGCTGGGAATGCGTGCCGAGGCCGAGGGCAAGGATCCGCACGAGGCCGTCGCCGCTGCGAACGGCGAGGACGTGGCCGAGGATGCGGTCGAGGGCGACACTCCTGCCGCCGACGCCGCCGAGCCTGTTGTCGATGCCACCGCCGAGCCCGTTTCCGCCGAGCCGCAGGGCGTCCCCAGCTTTGACGACGAGCCGCAGATGGCAATCGATACCGAGGGTGCGGTCGCCGAGAACCACGAGGCCCCCGCTGCCGTCTTTGGCGGCGCGGCGACCGTTCCGGCGGGACCCGCACACGAGGGCAGCCTGCCGCTCGTGGACGGTGCCGGTGAGGACCCGGCCGCCACGATGGCCATGCCCACCATGCCCCAGGAGTAGGTTCACTCGCTTATCACCATCATGTACCTGCGCTTTTACCGTACGCAGATGAGCGGAACGGCAAGTGTTGCGCTGCGGGTATAATGGACAGCATTCAAACGGTGGGCATTGAGGTGCCCGCAGGAGAGGAATGATCATGGGAAAGACTTTCAGCTTTGTCTCCGGTGCGCTCTTTGGTGCTGCTGCCGGCGCTATCATCGGCGTTGCCCTGGCCCCGCGCTCGGGTGCCGAGACCCGCGCCATGGCTGCCGATATCGCCAACGACGCCTGGGACAACATGCGTGACACCTACGAGCACAGCGCCGAGGAGGCCCGTGCCGCGGTCAACGACTTTGGTCCGATGGTCGACGCCAAGACCGATGACCTGCGCGCCAAGGTCGACCTGGCCCGCGAGCGCATGGACCAGCTGCGCGAGCAGCTCAACGACGCCATCTCGGGCGGCAACGTAACGCCCGCTGCCGACGTCGTGGTCGAGAACGCCACCGAGGCCGATACCGAGGCCACGGAGCCCTCGACCGAGGCATAATGCGCGCAGGGGATTTTGTCGGCGTCAAGGTTTATCGCAAGCCTGCCGAAGACAAGCGCACCAAAAAGGACGGCACGCCGCGCAGCCCCAAAAAGCTCGGCAAGATTCACTTTCCCGTCTTTACTCCGGGCGGCACGCGCGTGGTGGGCTTTATGGTCCGCCAGTCCGATATCGCGGGCATGATCGAGCGTCCCGACCGCTTTGTGGCGCTCGATGCCATTGGCGTCTATGAGGGCGCTGTCGCGGTCGACGACGTCAAGGGCACCTATGATGCCGCCGCGGCCAAGCGCCTCGATATCAACCTGGACGATTGCATCATCTGGGTCGGCATGGACGTGCGCACGGAATCGGGCGATGTCGTGGGCTATTGCTCGGACGTTGAGTTTAAGCCGCGCTCGGGTATCGTGCAGGCGTTCTATGTGACCGCCGGCACCGCTTCGAGCGTGCTGGTGGGCGACACGCAGGTGCCGCCGACGATGCTGCGCGGCTACGAGAACGGCGCGATGATTGTCTCGGACGAGGTCAAGGCGCTCGGGTATTCGGGCGGTGCGGCCGCCAAGGCTGCCGAGGCCAGTGTCGTGGTGGGCGATAAGGTCAAGAAGGGCGCCAAGGTGCTCGATGACAAGGGATCGGTCGCCGTGGACAAGGGCAGTCGCGCACTGGGCAAGCAGCTCGGCAAGACGCGCGGTATGTTCAAGGCCTTTAAGGACGAATATCAAAAGGCGAGCGGGGGCTCGTCAAAAGCTAGCAAATAGCGACGTACCAAATGATGGGAGGCGAGCCGGAGACATGTTGCTCCGGCTCGCTGTGTTTATGGGGGAGGGCACATGCGCCAAAACGGATCCAACTTAAACGGGCGCTCCGGTGCGCGTCCGACGGCTCGCCGCGACCTGGGGCAGCTGCCCAGCGGTCAGCGTCGACGTCGCCGTAAGCCCGGCGCGGTGTACCTCAACCATAGCCGCGGGTTTAGCGACCGCAGCGCGCGCATTGGCAACGGACGCACACCGCGCCGGCCGTCCCGTCTGCCCTATGCGCTCATCGCCGTGGGCTGCGCGCTCGTGCTGTTTATCGCTGCCGTCGTGGGCTACGTCAACCGCAGCGTGGACGTTGTGCTTAACGGCCAGGAGACCGCGGTACGCGTGGGTTCTACGCTGCAGAATCTTATCGACGACCAAGGCCTGACCGAAACGTACGACGCCGGCGACCTGCTGGCCGTCGACGATAGCGTGCTCAAGCGCCATGGCGGCGAAAAGCTGTCGGTGAAGGTTGACGGTAAGCGCGTGAAGCAGGGCAAATGGGATAGTCGCGAGCTTACGGGCGGCGAGAAAGTGACGGTCAAGGACGGCCGCAACACCTACGAGAAGCACGAGGTCCAGGCCACGACTATCGAGCCAAAGCTCAAGGTCGAGGGCACGGGTGCCATTGAGTATGTCAAAACTTGGGGCGTCCAGGGCCGCTCCGAGGTGTGGGTTGGCGAGCAGTCGGGCAAGACGCAGGACCGCGGCGAGGTTGTGCCCGCCACCGACTGCGTAGTCGAGTGCGCAAGCGTAGCGCCCAAGGGCAACGAAAAGTGCGTGGCCCTGACGTTTGACGAGGGCCCGAGTGGTGCGACCAAGCAGATCTTGCAGGTGCTCAAGGAAAAGGGCGTGAGCGCCACGTTCTTCCTTTCGGGCGATGCGGCCGAAGCCTCGCCCGCTACCGCCAAGGCGATTGTCGATGCCGGGTGCGAGATCGGCTCCAACAGTTACAGCGACGATTCGCTCAAGGGCGAAGATCGCGAGACGGTGCGCAATCAGATCTCGAAGGGCACCGAGGCGATTAAGTCGGCGACCGGCGTTGAGACGATGCTGTTGCGCGCTCCCTACGCCGCGTTTGACGAGCAAAACTGGATCGACTCGATGGACCTGGTGTCCGCCGTGGTCTCGTGGAATATCGACTCGGGCGACTGGCTGCTCAACGGTGCCGACGAGCAGGTCTCGACGGTGCTCGATTCGGTGACGCCGGGCAACATTGTGCTGCTCACCGATAGCGACGAGTGCGCTGAACAGACGCTCGAGGCGCTGCCGCAGATTATCGACGGCCTTGTTGCCGACGGCTACAAGATCGTGACGCTCAGCGACTTGGTCAAGACGGACACGTCGCTGAGCAAAAAGCTCACCTCGCTGACGAAGGTCACGATGCCCAAAAGCGCCGTGTTCCCCCAACTCGCCGAGGACGACGACACCACGGAGTAGCTCAAGCGAGTGGCACGGTGGGGCAAATACTACTGATTACTTTGTTCTACCGTGCCTGCCCAGCTCTATGTCACGGATACGTCAACGTTTGGTATGCCTGCAATGTGCAGCGCATAAATTCGGTGCCGCAGCGCAATGCTGATGCTATAGTTACTGCGGTTAATGAGGGTCAAGAGAAAGGTTACAGGTGAAATCCAAACCTCGACCATACAGTCGATGACCCCATGCAGGTGCTTTTTGCGCATGCACGGGGTGTGAGCGTCGAGCGGCGTGCCGCCCGCGCATGCGTATACATATCAAACAATCCACGGATAGCGTGCCCGCATGCACGCGATCCGAAGGAATAATGATGGGGAGCACCATTGAATTATCTGAGTGAGATGCTCAAATTGCCGGTCTTGGACGTCGACGGCGAAAAGCTCGGCGTGGTCAACGATTTTGGCATTGCTACCGGCGAAGTTTTTCCGCACGTGACGTCGCTCGCGTTCCGCGGTCCCGGCAAGACGCCGTTTATGATCAGCTGGCGCAAGTGGGTCGACCGTATCGACGAGACGGGTGTGTACCTCAAGACGTCGGCCACCGAAATCCGCTTTTCGTACCTGCAGCCGACCGAGCTGTTGCTGGCGCGCGATGTTCTCAACAAGCAGATCGTCGACACGCAGGGCATGAAGGTCGTGCGCGTAAACGACATCAAGTTCTCCATGTCGGGCGAAAACCAGCTGCGCCTGCTGGGTGCCGAGGTCGGTGCCCGCGGCCTGCTGCGCGCGATTAGCCCCGCGCTCGAGCATGTCGTCGAGGGCTTTATGAAACATCTGGGCAAGCCGCTCAGCGAGGACATCATCGCCTGGTCCTACATGGACCTGCTTGACCGTTCGACTAAGAACATCCAGCTCTCGGTGTCGCACAAGACGCTTGGCGAGCTGCACCCCGCCGACATCGCTGACATTATCGAGCAGCTCGACCCGCGCCTGCGTGCGCAGGTGTTCGCGCAGCTCGATACGGCCCAGGCCGCCGAGGCCATCTCGGAGTTCGATGACGACGAGCTCATGACCGAGATGCTCGAGGGCCTGTCCGACACGGACGCATCGTCGATGCTGGCCATGATGGACCCGGACGACGCCGCCGACCTGATCGACGAGCTCAGCTACGAGAAGGCCGAGAAGCTCCTGCGCCTGATGGGCGTCAAGGAGGAGAAGGCGATTCGTAACCTGCTGGGCTACGAGGAAAACACCGCCGGACGTATCATGACCTCGGAGTTTGTCGCCCTGCCCGCCACGGCGACTGTCGCCGACGCCATCGAGGCCATCCGCAAGCTCGACGAGGACTTCGAGAGCGTCTACTACGTCTACACCGAGGACCCGAGCGGCATGCTGACGGGCGTGCTTTCGTTGCGCACGCTGATCGTGGCCGACCGCGACGCCACGCTGGGGCAGCTCGCCTATCGCGACCTGGTCTATGTATCGCCCGACGAGGACCAGGAAGACGTAACGGACGAGATGACCAAGTACGACCTGGTCGCCATTCCCGTCTGCGACGAGAACCGCCATATCCTGGGCATCGTAACCTTCGACGACGCCATGGACGTTATCGCCGAGGAGCATCAAGAGGACCTGCAGATCGCCGGCATCGGCTCGGGCGACAGCGCGTCGGACGACTCGACGAACGTGCTCAGCTGGTTTGTGCATCGCCAGTACTGGGTTGTCGTGTGGGGCATCGCCTCGTGCATCATGGCAACGGTGCTGGGGACGGCGCTGGGCTCTGCACATCTGGTGGTGTTTCCCATGTGTGCCATGCCGCTCGTGTTGCTGGCCGCCTCGCGCATGGTGTCGTTCGTCAAGAACTACTTCCTCGAGTATGACGGCCACGACGACGAGCCCAAACCGTACCTGGGATTCTTCTTCCAGAGCACGGGCATGGGTCTGATCCTTTCGCTCGTGACCTACCTGTGCGCGCAGTTGGTGCGCACTGCCGCGTTCCCCGATGCCCCCATGTTCGAGGAGCAGCTCTTTACCGGGTGCTTTAACCTTGCGGCCATCATCTGCCTGGTCAGCAACATGAGTGCCGTGATTTATCTGATGGTGCTGTTCTGGCGCGATGAGCACGACCTCAATACGTCGGGTACCGCCATGAACGTCATCGCCGTCATGATCTCGTGCGTGGCGTACTGCACCGCCGCGGTGCTGCTCACCATGTCGGTCATGGGATAGGTGGTCGCGTGCAAAACACGAAGCAAAAGGCGAGCACCAAGCAAAAGCTAACCATCGCGGCCATCTTTGGCGCCATGGGCCCCGGTCTGCTGGCAGCGCTTTCGGGCAACGATGCCGGTGGCATCGCCACGTATTCCAGTGCGGGCGCCAGCTATGGCTACAAGATGCTGTGGATGCTCCCCGTTATGACCGTGCTGCTTATCGTGACGCAGGAGACTGCCGCCCGTTGCGGTTGCGTGACGGGTAAGGGCTTGGCATCGCTCATCCGCGAACGCTTTGGCGTGCGCAAGAGCGTGCTGGCCATGGCGGCGCTGTTGATCGCCAACACGGCCGTGACCATCTCGGAGTTCGCGGGTATCGCGAGCGGCCTTGCTCTTTTTGGCGTCCCGGCGAGCATCTCGGTGCCGCTTGTGGCGCTGCTGGTGTGGATGCTTACCATGTCGGGCAGTTTCCAGCGTATCGAGAAGATTTTGCTGCTGGTAAGCTGCGTGTTCGTGACCTATATCGTCGCCGCGTTTATGGCTGGCCCCAACTGGGGCGAGGTCGCGGTCGACTTGGTCGTGCCCAATATTCAGAATGATCCCAACTACGTGTCGCTGGTGGTCGCAACAATCGGTACCACCATCGCACCGTGGATGATCTTCCTGGCGCAGAACAACGTGGTCGATAAGAACGCGGGCGAGGACGATATCGTGCTGCAGCGTATCGATACCGTAAGCGGCTCGATTGCTGCCGACATCATCGCCGGCTTCATTATCATCACGACCGGTACGGTGCTGTTCCCGGCGGGTATTCAGATTAGCGATGCTGCCGACGCCGCTCGCGCGTTGGAGCCCATCGCCGGTCAGTGGTCCACGGTGCTGTTCGCCTCGGGCCTGGTCGCCGCGAGCTTCTTAGCCGCCTGCGTGCTGCCGGGTGTTACGTCGAGTGCCATTTGCGAGGCATTTGGCTGGGAGCGCGGCGCCGACCGCAGCTGGGATGAGGCTCCGGTCTACCGCGGCATCATTACGGCCATTATCGGTATCTCTGCCGTGCTGGTACTCATGCCCGGTGTCGATCTGTTCCAGATTATGATGACCTCGCAGGTCATTAACGGTGTGCTACTGCCTGTGGTTCTGGTGTTCCAGGTAGTTATTGCCGCCGATCGACACATTATGGGTGCCAACCGCAACGGCCGCGTATGGAACGTGCTCACGTGGGCGACCATCGGCGTGATCACGGTGCTGACGGTTGTCATGTTTGTGCTGCAGGCGATGGGTTACAGCGCTTAACGCTCCTTTTTGCTTCCGGACAGGCCGCAGCGATGGGCTGCGGCCTGTTTTTTGCTTGCTATAGGGGGTTAGTTATATGGTAGTGGGCAAAAAATGCCAAATATGAGTACTGTTGCTAAGACGATAGCATTTACGGCTAGGAAGATAATGGACATAATAAATAGTATGCTCATTAAAATGAGCCTCAACTGGCCTTAGACCAGCCAATCCAGCTGCCTTAAGGGCGCGCGGAGATCGCTCGGACGCCATTTTGGGCGATTTAGCCTGCTACTAAAATGGTAACAGTACTCATATTTGCCCTTTTTTGCCCACGACACTTCGACACGATGCAAAAAGCCGCCCCTGGACTGGAATTGACAGCCCAGGGGCGGCTTTCGCTTGTCGCAGGAGTGTCCCCAAGTGCCGGCCGAAAAGGAACGTCCCCAAGTGCCGGGTTATTTGTCGGTACCCAGCTTGTGTGGCTTGTAGGTGAGGGCGTTGACCAGCGCGTCGGCGGCGGATTTGACGGCTGCCGGCTGTGGATCGTTGACGTGGTCCTCGGGATGCACGGGTAGGTCCTTCTTGACGGCATCGTGGATCAGGTTGAGGTACTCGGCCACGCCGGTGGTCGACAGGTGCGTGCCGTCGCCATCGAACAGGTCGTTGCGGTTGGCGCTGTGCCCGTACCAGTCGATAACGCGCACATTCTTGTAGCGCGTGGCGGCGTTGGCGATGGCCTGGTTGGTGGATCCGACCCACGGCTGCGGACTGCGCGTGTTCACAAACACGACAATGCGCTGCTCGCCGGCGTCGGCCATGATCGCGTCGACTTGGGCGTCCGTTACCAAACCGTTGGTGCCCAGGGCAAAGACCACGATTTTGCCGGCAAGGTTCTGCTGGATATAGCCCTCAAATGTCGCGCGGCCCGCATCGAACTGGCGGCCCTTTTCGGCATCGATATGGCTGTGCGGGAACACGCCGTCAAAGGAATCCACGGCGCGTAGCGACACGGAGTCACCGATCATCAGCAGGTCGTAGGAGCCATCGGGGAAGCCGTCGTTGTCCTTGTCGGTGTCGTCGGCCGCCTGCTGGTCCGTGGGCGCGGTGTTTTTGGCTTCCTTGTTCAGAACTTCTGCGCCCTCGCCGCTCAGCGCAGACGTCTCGGGCACAAAGATCAGGCCGCCCAGCGCGATGACGAGCACGATGCCACAAGCGGCGCACACGGGAACGTGCGCGCGTGCCCAGTTGGCGGGCGTGGTGGTGCCATCGCGGAATTCGGCGACGGTGCGGCCGAAGGCGCCCTTCCTAAACGGCGTTTCGATAAAGCGATAGGAGCACTCGGCTACGGCGACCACCAGCAGCACCTGCAAAATATACTGCCACCAGGGCGTATCGTTGATGTTGGCGACCGGGTTCATGAGCAACAGCAGCGGATAGTGCCACAGGTAGATGCTGTACGAGCGCTTGCCAACCCACACGAGCGGCTCGGCGGACAGCGCGCGGGCAACCATTCCCTGGGGCTGCACGCAGGCCGCGATGACCATGAGCGTGAGGATGGAACATAACAGCGTGCCGCCGCGATACTGGAACGCGGTGTAGCCGTTGGTGAGCGCGACCATGGCGGCAAGGCCAACCAGACCCACGACGCCCAACACATCGATGGATGCGGGCGAGGACCAAAAGCGCACGAGGGCACTCGGCTGCATCGGGGCGGTCTCGGCTGCATCGTCGGCCGTCGTGCCCTGTTTGCTCTCGGCGTTCTTACCACGTTTGGCAGCGTCGACCAGGCGGTCGAGGCCCAAGCGATGGGCGAGACGCACCGGCGCCAGGTCACGATCGGGGATAAAGGCCATCCAGGCACCCAGCAACAGCGAGAACACGCGGGTGTCGGTGCCGTAGTACACGCGGCTGGGATCGGCGGCGGGGTTGTAGAGCACCATCATGGCGACGGCGGAAACCGCGGCAAGGCCCAGAACCACGCGGCGCGTGTTGGGTTTGCTCACATGCATGGATACCATGGCAAACAGCAGCGGCGGCCAGATGAGGTAGAACTGCTCCTCGATGGCAAGCGACCAAAAGTGCGTGAGCGGCGAGGGGTCGCCCAGGGCATTGAAGTACGAGACGTCCTGGGCGATCTGCCACCAGTTGTTAAAGAACAGCAGCGACGGCAGGATGTCGGGGCGCATCTTGGTGAGCATCACGTGGTTAAAGATCGTGCACAGCGCGCAGGTTACGAATACCACCGTTACCACGGCGGGGAACAGGCGGCGGATGCGGCGAATCCAGAAGCTCTTGAGGTCGATGCGTCCGGTCTTGGCGACTTCGTTGAGCAGCAGGCGCGTGATTAGATAGCCCGAAAGCACAAAGAAGATCGTGACGCCGAGCAGGCCGCCCTGAGCCCACGTGAGGTTAAGGTGATAGAGCACCACCGCGACGACGGCGAGCGTACGCAGGCCGTCGAGCGCGGGAATGTAACGGGATTTGGGGCGAGCGGTCGTCTGCTGGTCGGTAGCGGGCGAGCGTGTGGCGCCGATGTTGGTCTTGGCTGCATGGGAGCCCTTGTTGGTGGGCGTTCGATGCGGGCTCGGGCCGCGTCGCGACTCGCCGGTGCGGCGGTCGGCGCGCGGGCGTTCGTGCGGCGCCGGCTCGTTGCCCGTGCGGCGTCGACCGCGTGGGCTCGATTGTGGGAATTGTTCCATAAAACATCATCCAATGACGAGAATAATCAGCACATATTCATTGTAGCTGCCTGCTCCTGTGAATGCTTGCTGCTGGCGCAACCTCAAGGGCGCGTTCACATCAAAGTGAACTAAAGTTATAGGGGTGCGAAAGCGCACAATCGACGGCCGACGGTGGGCATAAGGCCCGCAGATGAGGAGGTTTCCATGGCAGATCGCGGCATCGTTGCGGTGTTCGGCAGTATGAACATGGACCTTTCGGTGGCGTGTGAGCGCATGCCGCGCGCGGGCGAGACCGTTGGCGGTAGCGGTTTTATCACCAATGCCGGTGGTAAGGGCGCCAACCAGGCCGTGGCAGCTGCGCGCATGGGCGCGCGCACGTGCATGATCGGTGCCGTCGGGTGCGACCCGTTTGGCGATGCGCTCGTGGCGGGCCTCCAAGATGCCGGCGTGGGCGTTGAGTTTGTGGCGCGTCGCGACGACGTGGAGACCGGCACCGCGACCATCATTCGTTGCGAGGGCGATAATCGCATCGTGCTGTCGCCGGGCGCTAACCATGCGCTTGCGGGCGAGGACGTGGCCTGCGCGCTGCGCTATATGGTGGCTGACGAGCTCGATGGCGATGTCTGCGAGCTTGCCCCGGCGGCCGGCAGTGTCTTTGTCGCCCAGGGCGAATGCGACCTGGTGGCAACGGCTGCGGCGCTCTCTTGCGCCCATGGGCTGGGGTTCTATACGGTCTTTAACCCGGCGCCCGCCTGCGATCTGCCGGCAGGAGCGTGGCCGGCGGTCGACCTGGTCTGCCCCAACGAGACCGAGTGCCAGGTGCTGACGGGCATCCTGCCCACAGACGATGAGAGTTGCGTCGCCGCACTCAATGCCCTGCTCGCCAAGGGTGCCGGAGCCGCGGTCATCACGCTGGGCGGTGCCGGCTCGGTTGCGCTCGGCGATGATGGCGAGCTGCTGCGCATGCCGGCGCTTTCGAGCGCGGTGGTCGACACCACGGCTGCGGGCGACACGTTTATCGGCGCGCTTGCAGCGGCTCGTCTAGAGGGCCTGCCGCTTTTTGAGTGCATGGCCGCGGGCGCTCGCGCCTCGGCGGTGACGGTGTCGCGCTTGGGCGCGCAGCAATCGATTCCCACGCGCGCCGAAGTTGAACATTGGTTTGGTTAAACGATAAAGACGGAGAAGCGGAGTAGAACAATGGCAACCAAGAAGCTGATCCTTGATCTGGACATGGGTGTGGACGATGCGATGGCGCTCGCCTATGCCATCGCGAGCCCCGAGGTTGAGCTCGTCGGCATTACCACATGCTTTGGCAACGTACGTGTTGAGCAGTCGGCACATAACTGCCTGGCGGTGCTCGACCTGATGGGCCGTCCCGAGGTGCCGGTGTACCTGGGTGCTGATCGCCCCATTAAGGCGACCGAGCCCTATACGCCGCCGGCGTCCACCACGCTCATCCACGGCAAAAACGGCATTGGCGGCGCGAGCGTGCCCGCGTCGCCGTACGAGCCGGTGGGCGCGACGTCGGCCGACGGCAACGCAGCGGTCGATTACCTGATCGATGCCGCACACACTTATGGACCCGACCTGGTCTATGTGGCGACCGGTCCGCTCTCTAACTTGGCGCTCGCCCTTGAGCGCGACGCGGCGGCGATGATGTCTATTGGCCGCGTGGTGGTGATGGGCGGCGCCCTTACCGTGCCTGGCAACGTGAGCGCAGGTGCCGAGGCCAACATGGCGAGCGACCCCGAGGCCGCCGACGCGGTGCTGCGCTCGGGCCGTAAGCTCACCATGGTTGGTCTGGACGTGACGCATCGCGTGGTGCTTACGCGTCGCGATGTCGCCGGTTGGACGGGTTCGGGCACCATGGCCGGTTGCGCGTTTGCGAGCATGGTCGAGCACTACATTGGCTCGTACGAGATGAACGCCCCCTACCTGGGCGGTTGTGCGCTGCACGATCCGCTTGCCGTTGCCGTGGCGATTGACCCCACGCTCGTGGGCGCGCTCGGCTGTAACCTGCGCGTCGACCTGCTGGGCGAGTATCGCGGCCGCACCATCTGCGACGAGCACCGCCTGTCCGATCCGGACAAGAGCGCGCTTGTGGCGCTGACTGTGGATGCCCCACGCTTCCTGTCCGAGTTCAAGGCGCGCATGGCCCGCGTCCTGGGCTAAATGATTTTCACGCCCCGCCCCATGTAGTCAATTTGGGACGGGGCTTTTTAGCTACCGAGTAAATGCGCCCGTTGGGGGAATAGTTGTGCCGCTTTGCTTGACAACAGGCTAAACTAGCTAATAAACATTTACTATTCTGTTTAGATTGAATTTGCGGTCGTTTAGGTGCCGAGCCACGGGGCAGTCAAGCCACGATGCGCGGCCGCGACCGTTGCTAGGGGGGAACGATGGCTAAAGCAAGTGTCCGCGAGATCAGCCGCATCACCGGCTTTTCGCCCGCGACCGTGTCCAACGCGCTCAACCGCAAGCGCAGCGTGAGCGAGGAGACCGCCAAGGTCATCCTGGAATGTGCGCAGTCGCTCGGCTACCAGCAGTCGACGCAGCTCGAGAGCATCCAGTTTGTGCTCGCGCGCAAGACGGGCGCCATCCTGGACGAGAGCACCTTCCATCCCGCGGTCATCGAGGGCGTGGAGCGTCAGGCTCGTCGCCACGGCATGAGCACGAGCTTTGTCTCGCTCGACTTTAGCGACCTAGACGCCGTGCGTCCGCAGGTCGAGGGCCTGATCGCCGATCCGTCCGCTGCTATCGTGCTGATGGGTACCGAGCTGGGTGAGGAAGACTACGCCTTGTTTGCCAACGCTGCCGCTCACCTGATCGTGCTCGACGGCTGGAGCGACCGCCAGTACTTCGACGCCGTGGTCATCGCCAACACCGATTCGGTGCTGCGCGCCGTGGATTACCTTATCGAGAAGGGCCACAAGCAGATCGGTTATCTGGCGGGCGACCTTCGCATCCGCAACTTTAAGGACCGCGAGCGCGGCTATCGCCAAGCGCTTGAGGATGCGGGCCTCGAGGCCAATCCGGAATGGCGTGTCACGCTGGGCACCACGCTCGAGGGCGCTTATCGCGACATGGGCGTGTGGCTCGACAATGTCTCGCGCGATGATCTGCCGACGGCTTTCTTTGCCGAAAACGACGTGCTCGCCGTGGGTGCCATGCGCGCGCTCAACGAGCACGGTATTCGCGTGCCCGAGGATGTTTCGATCATCGGCTTTGACGACCTGTCTTTGGGCGCCTTCTCCAACCCGCCGCTCACCACGGTGCATGTTCCCAAGCACGAGGTGGGCGAGATCGCGGTGCGTCGCCTGGTGGGCAATATCCGCAATCCCAAGAGCTATACCTGCAAGACGGCCGTCTCGACCTACTTTGTCGAGCGCCAGAGCGTACGCGAGCTCTAGGCGAAAGCGACGCCTGCTCGCGTTAGATGCGCCCGCGCCGCGGGTGGACACACAGAACGTCGCAGATAGAGGGCCCTTCGGGGCCCTCTTTTTGTTCCCCTTGTATGTTCAGAATGTTTACATACCGTTTAGGCTGATTTCTCTACCGTTTACGGGTCTTTCGCGCTAAACTACTAAACAAAAGAGTAAAACATTTAGTAAACAGAACAAAACGAAACATGCGTCTGTTTACTGAACATGTGATTAGGGGAGGACGTACATGGATAAGATCAAGCTCGGCTTTGTGCCCACGCGCCGCAGCATCTTTAGCGCGCCGGACGCAATCAAGTATCGCGGCCTGACGGCTGATCGCCTGCGCGAGATTGGCGTCGACATTGTGGATATCGACGACATCAACGACGAGGGCTTGCTGTTCGACGACAGCCATATCGCGCCTATCGTCGAGAAGTTCCGCGCCGAGGGCGTCGACGGCATCATGCTCTGCCACGCCAACTTTGGTACCGAGTACGTCTGCGCCCGCCTTGCCCGCGAGCTCGGTCTGCCCGTGCTGCTGTGGGGCCCGCGCGACGAGCGCCCCGAGCCCGATGGTACCCGCCTGCGCGACAGCCAGTGCGGCCTGTTCGCCACCGGCAAGGTCCTGCGCCGCTTCCAGGTTCCCTTCACCTACATGACCAACTGCCGCCTGACCGATCCCGAGTTCGAGCGCGGCGTCTGGGACTTTTTGGCCGTGTGCAACGTGGTCAAGACCTTCAAGCACACCCGTATTCTGCAGATGGCCACCCGTCCGTTCGACTTCTGGTCGACCATGTGCAACGAGGGCGAGCTGCTCGAGAAGTTCAACATCCAGCTTTCGCCCATCCCCATGACCGAGCTTGTCCAGGCCGTGCGCGACGCCCAGGCCGACGAGCAGGCCATGGCAGCCATGCTCGCCCACATTAGCGACAGCTTTGAGATCTGCATCCCCGAGGACAAGGTCCCCGCGGTCGCTGGACTCGCCATCGCCATGAAGCGCCTGGTCGAGAAGTACGGCTGCAACGCCGGCGCCATCCAGTGCTGGAACGCCCTGCAGGACGAGCTGGGCATTATGCCCTGCGCCGCCAACGCCATCCTCAACGAGATGGGCATCCCCGTCGTCTGCGAGACCGACATCCACGGCGCCATCACCGCGCTCATGGTCGAGGCGGCCGACCTGGGCCGTCACCGCGGCATGTTCGCCGACTGGACCGTCCGTCACCCCGACAACGAGAACGGCGAGCTGCTGCAGCACTGCGGCCCCTGGCCCTGCAGCTGCGCGGCGGTCAAGCCCAAGCTCACCTACCCGCTGGCCTTCGATCACCCCGGCGCGCTGACGGCCGAGGCCAAGCACGGCGACCTCACCCTTGCCCGCTTTGACGGCGACAACGGCGAGTACTCGCTGCTGCTGGGCAACGCCCGCGGCATCGACGGCCCGGCCGGTATGGGCACCTACCTGTGGGTCGAGGTCGAGAACCTCAAGCGCCTCGAGGCCAAGATCGTCGAGGGCCCCTACATCCACCACTGCGTGGCCATCCATGCCAACGTGGTGCCGGTGCTCTACGAGGCATGCAAGTACATCGGCATTGCCCCCGACCTGTACGACCCCATCGAAGAAGACGTCAAAGCCTACCTGCGAGGAGAGTAGAAATGGCAACTATCGAAGAGCTTGAGTCCCTGCGCTGGGACCTCCGCCGCGATTGCGTCGACATCATCATGGCTGGTGCCGGCGGCCACATCGGCGGCGACATGTCGGTCATCGATGCGCTCATGACCCTCTACGCCAACCACCTCAACATTACGCCCGAGACCGTCGACGATCCCAACCGCGATCGCTTCGTCCTCTCTAAGGGCCACGCCATGGAGGCCTACTACGCGGTGCTCTGCCACGAGGGCTACCTGGACCTCGACGACGTCAAGGCCCGTTTCTCCAAGTTCGGCAGCCCCTATATCGGCCATCCCAACAACAAGCTCAAGGGCATCGAGATGAACTCGGGTTCGCTCGGTCACGGCCTGCCCGTGGCGGTGGGAATGGCGCTCGCCGGCAAGATGGACGGCCGCGACTACCGCGTCTACACCATCATGGGCGACGGCGAGCTTGCCGAGGGCTCGGTCTGGGAGGGCGCCATGAGCGGCGGCAACTACCAGCTCGATAACCTGTGCGCGCTCGTGGACCGCAACCGCCTGCAGATCAGCGGCAGCACCGAGGACGTCATGAAGCAGGACTCGCAGGAGGAGCGCTGGGCCGCCTTCGGTTGGAACGTGCTGTCCATTCCGGGCAACGACGTCCAGGCCATCGACGCCGCGCTGACGCTTGCGGCCGAGACCAAGGGTAAGCCCACGGTCATCATCCTCAACACGGTGAAGGGCTATGGCTCGCCCATCATGGAGGACAAGGCCGGCTGGCATCACCATCTGCCCAACGACGAGGAATATGCCCAGATCATCGCCGATTTCGCTGCCCACAAGGAGGCCATCAATGGCTAACAAGATCGCCAACCGCAAGGTTATCTGCGACACGCTGCTCGAGGCCGCCGCAACCGACAAGGACATCGTCGTCCTGTGCTCCGACTCCCGTGGCTCCGCGTCGCTCACGCCGTTCTTCGATCAGTATCCCCAGCAGTCCGTTGAGGTCGGCATTGCCGAGCAGGACCTGGTGAGCATCGCCGCCGGCATGGCTTCGTGCGGCAAGAAGGCCTGGGCCGCCTCGCCGGCGTCCTTTGTGACCACGCGTTCGTATGAGCAGTGCAAGGTCGACGTTTCGTACTCCAACACCAACGTCAAGCTCATCGGCATCTCGGGCGGCGTGTCCTACGGCGCCCTGGGTATGAGCCACCACTCCGCGCAGGATATCGCTGCCATGAGCGCGATCCCCAACATGCGCGTGTATCTGCCGAGCGACCGCTTCCAGACCGCCGAGCTCGTGCGCGCGCTGGTCGCCGACAATAAGCCGGCCTACATCCGCGTGGGTCGCAACCCGGTCGAGGACGTGTACACCGAGGACGAGTGCCCGTTCCAGATGGACCGCGCCACCTGGGTGCGCCGTGGCACCGATGTGACGATCGTCGCCACCGGCGAGATGGTCCGCCACGCCGTGGACGCCGCCGACCTGCTGGCCGAGCAGGGCATCTCGGCAACGGTGCTCGACATGTACTGCGTCAAGCCGCTCGACGCCGAGGCCGTGATCGAGGCCGCCGGTGCCACGCGTGCTGTCGTGACCGTCGAGGAGCACAGCCCCTTCGGTGGCCTGGGTTCCATGGTCGCGCAGGTCGTGGGCGAGCATTGCCCGCGTCCGGTCAAGTGCCTGAGCCTGCCCGACGCGCCGGTCATCACCGGCACGAGCCCCGAGGTCTTCGCGCATTACGGGCTGACGGGTGCCGGAATCGCGCAGACCGTCGCCGAGTTCCTTCCCGCAGAGTAATTGGAATGTGACAAAGGGACAGTCCCTTTGTCACATTCGTTTTGAAAGGGGTGGCCATGGGCCGCTACATCATCGGAATCGATCAGTCTACGCAGGGCACTAAGGCGCTGCTGGTGGACGAGGGCGGCCATCTGATTCACCGTGCCGACCGCTCGCATCGCCAGATTGTCAACGAGGCCGGTTGGGTGAGCCATGATCCGGCCGAGATCGCGGCCAACGTGCTGGCCGTGGCGCGTGCCGTGGTGGAGGAGACGGGTGTCGATCCGGCAGACGTCGCCGGCATCGGCATCTCCAACCAGCGCGAGACCACCGTTGCCTGGAACCGTGCGACGGGCGAGCCGCTGTGCGACGCCGTGGTGTGGCAGTGCGCCCGCGCTCGCGAGCTGTGCGACGAGCTTGCCGCACGCGAGGGCGTGGCCGAGCTGGTGCGCGACACGACGGGCCTGGTGCTCTCGCCCTACTATCCGGCGGGCAAGATGGCCTGGATTCTCGCAAACGTGCCGGCGGCAGCCGAGGCTGCTGCGGCGGGCGAGCTGTGCCTGGGCACGATTGACGCCTGGGTGGTCTGGACGCTCACGGGCGGCGCCGAGTTCCGCTGCGACTGGTCCAACGCCAGCCGCACGCAGCTGTTCGACCTGTGCCGTGGCTGCTGGAGCGAGCCGGTGTGCCAGGCCTTTGGCATCGATGCTGCCTGCCTGCCGCAGGTGACCGATTCCGACGGCCTGTTCGGCACAACGGACCTAGGCGGCTTTTTGCCGGAACCCGTGCCCGTGCACGGCGTGCTCGGCGATAGCCACGCCGCCCTGTTTGCGCAGGGCTGCCACAGCCGTGGCATGGCCAAGGCGACCTATGGCACCGGCAGCTCGGTCATGATGAACGTCGGCGACGAGTTTGTCGCCAGCTCGCATGGGCTTTCGAGCTCGCTCGCGTGGCGCATGGACGGCGTGACCGAGTACGTGCTCGAGGGCAACGTGAGCTATGCCGGCGCCGTCAAGACGTGGCTGCGCGACGATCTGGAGCTCATCAACAACCCCGAAGAGGTCACCGACCTGTGCTATGCCGCCAACCCGGCGAGCCGCGTCTACTTTGTGCCGGCGTTTACCGGTCTGGGCGCGCCGCACTGGGCGAGCGATGCCGAGGGCTGCGTCTTTGGCATGACGCGCACCACGGGCCGCGCGGAGTTCGTAAAGGCCGCCGACGAGTCGATCGCCTATCAGATTTTTGACGTCATCGATGCGATGGTCGAGGATTCGGGCGCGGCGCTGGCCGAACTTCGTGTTGACGGCGGCCCCACGCGTGACGCGTACCTGATGCAGTTTGAGAGCGACTTGGTTGGCTCGCCCATCCGCATTGCGAGCAACGACGAGATGAGCGGTCTGGGCGCGGCCTGGGCCTGCGGCATTGCGCTGGGCATGTACACGCGCGATGTCGTCGACGTCTACGGTGCCCGCGGCATCGTGGAGCCGTCGATGCCTGCCGACGTACGCGCAGAGAAGATCGCCGGCTGGCGCCACGCGGTCAAATCGACGATCGCCTACACGGCCTAAAATGATTTTTCTGGGACGGGGATTAAAAACTCATTGGTCTCCGTCCTGGGCAGCTCATTTGGGACGGGGCTTTTTTGACTGGTATGATTGGTGCAACCATTCCAACCAGCTAAAAGAGCCCCGTCCCAAATTGACTACCGAGAGGATCTGCCATGGAGCGCATTGCGAGCTTTTCTGTCGATCATCTGCTGCTTGAGCCCGGCGTGTACGTGAGCCGCATCGACCGCGACCCGGCGACCGGCGCCACCGTCACCACCTTTGACCTGCGCCTGACCACGCCCAACAAGGAGCCGGTCATGAACACGGCCGAGTGCCACACCATCGAGCACCTGGGCGCGACGTTTCTGCGCAATCATGTCGAGTGGTCGAGCCGTATCGTCTACTTTGGCCCCATGGGCTGCCGCACGGGCTTTTACCTGGTCGTGTTTGGCGAGGTGACGAGCGAGGAGATTTTGCCGCTCGTCCGCGAGTTGTTTGAATTCGTCGCCGGCTTTGAGGGCGATGTTCCCGGTGCCGCTCCCGAGGAGTGCGGCAACTATCTGGATCAGAACCTGCCGATGGCCAACTGGCTCGCGCGCCGCTATCTCGACCGCGACTTGGCCGATATCGACGAGAAGCACCTGCACTACCAGCAGGCATAGGGCTGCTCGTAGGATCAACGATTGCAATGGAAGCGCCTCCGCACTTTGCGAGGGTGCTTTTTTGCCGAGCGTTCAAAATCGCTCGTGTTTGTTCTAGAATGTTTGTATAGTCACAATTATGAACAGGAGTGAACATGCATATCTACTCTGTCAACGATTCCGAGTTCAAACTCTACGGCCGCGTGTGGGACGACGTGCCCTCCAGCCTGACCGCCCCGCTTGTCGAGGCGCTCTCCGCCACGCCCATTCCCGAGGGCAGCAAGTACGTGGCCACCGCGCCCGAGCTCGAGCAAGTCGAAGGTGCCGACATACTTGGGCTGCTCATGTACGGCGGCCGTCCCTTCCAGCTGGGCTGGTGTAACGGCCACAACACGCAGCTCAACTGCCTGGAGTATCACCGCGCCAGCGAGTTTAACCTGGGTGCCCGCGACTTTATCCTGCTGCTTGCCAAGCGTGAGCAGATCGTCGACGGCAAGCTCGACACCGCGCAGGTCAAGGCCTTCCGCGCGCCCGCCGGCACGCTCGTCGAGGTCTACGCCACGACGCTGCACTACACGCCGTGCATGGTCGACGATGGCGGCTTCCAGGTGATGGTAGCGCTGCCCGCTGGCACCAACGGCCCCCGTCCCGAGGCCGCAGCCGACATGCCCGCGGCCGGCGACAGCTACTGCTACTGGAAGGCCGACAAGTGGGTTCTCTGCCACGCCGACAGCCCCAAGGCAGCCGAGGGCGGCTACGTGGGCCTCATCGGCAAGAACCTCGACATCACCGTGGACTAGCGCTTCGTCCAAAACCACCACAAAGGGGACAGGCACCTTTGTGGTGGTTTTCCTATACAGAACACCTGCACGACTCCTTTCTTTTCTTTCCTATTTTTTCCTTTTTTTCCTATTGAGGCGCGGTTCGATTTCCGTTTGTCTCGTTCTGTAACATCTAGCAGGCAAAATCGTCTCTATCTGTTACAGAACGAGACAAACTGCAGGGGCTGCCCGAAAATCTCGATCTGTAAAAGTAAGTCCGGTTTTGACGGCCTAGCTGTTACAGATCGAGACAAACCGACCAAAACCACCACAAAGGTGCCTGTCCCCTTCGTGGTGGTTTGGCCGGCGGGTATCAGAAAGTGTCAGGCTCGGGCGGCTGCTGGGCGCCTGCGTGCGAAAAGAAGTGTCGACCTGCGCTGCCGTCGTTGAGCGGCGTCCCGTTTGCGGGGATACTGAAACCACGACAAGCAGCGTGTGAAAGGATTGATGCATGGCTTTCCGTAAAGACTTCCTGTGGGGCGGCGCGACGGCTGCCAACCAGTGCGAGGGCGCTTATGACGTGGATGGCCGCGGCCTGGCCAACGTGGACGTGGCCCCGCACGGCCCCGAGCGCTATGCGGTGGTCTCCGGCCAGCGCAAGATGCTCGACTTTGAGGACGGCTATTACTATCCCGCGCAGACCGGCATCGATTTCTACCACCACTACAAGGAGGACATCGCCCTCTTCGCCGAGATGGGCTTTAAGACCTTCCGCATGAGCCTGGCCTGGACCCGTATCTTCCCCAACGGCGACGAGACCGAGCCCAACGAGGCCGGCCTGGCTTTCTACGAGGACGTATTCCGTGAGTGCCAGGCGCACGGCATCGAGCCGCTCGTGACCATCACGCACTTCGACTGCCCGATCCACCTCATCAAGGAATACGGCGGCTGGCGCAACCGCAAGCTCATCGACTTCTACAAGAACCTCGCGACCACGATCTTCGCCCGCTACAAGGGCCTGGTGAAGTACTGGCTCACCTTTAACGAGATCAACATGATCCTGCACCTGCCGTTTATGGGCGCTGGCCTGGTCTTTGAGGAGGGCGAGAACAAGGAGGCCGTCGAGTATCTGGCCGCCCACAACGAGCTCGTCGCCAGCGCTTGGGCCACCAAGATCGCTCACGAGATCGACCCCGAGGTCAAGATCGGCTGCATGCTCGCCGCCGGCACGTACTACCCCTACAGCTGCCGTCCGGGCGACGTGCGCCAGGCGCAGCTCGACAACCAGGACAACTACTTCTTTGTCGACGTCCAGAGCCGCGGCTATTACCCGGCTTATGCCGTCAAAAAGCTCGAGCGTCTGGGCATCGATGTGGGCATGACCGACGAGGACCGCGAGATCCTGGCCGCCAACACCGTCGACTTCATCAGCTTTAGCTACTACTCCACCCGCTGCTCGGCCGGTGCCGACAACCCCGAGGTCGAGAAGACCCAGGGCAACGCCTTCGCCGGTGCTAAGAATCCCTACCTGCAGCAGAGCCAGTGGGGCTGGGCCATCGATCCGCTGGGCTTCCGCATCACCCTCAACGACCTGTACGACCGTTATCAGAAGCCGCTGTTCGTGGTCGAGAACGGTCTGGGCGCCAAGGACGTTGTCGAGGAGGACGGCTCCATCAACGACGACTACCGCATCGACTACCTGCGCCAGCACATCGCCGCGATGCGTGACGCGGTGACCGAGGACGGCGTCGACCTGCTGGGCTACACCACCTGGGGCCCGATCGACCTGGTCTCGGCCGGCACGGGCGAGATGTCCAAGCGCTACGGCTTCATCTACGTGGACCGCGACGACGCCGGCAACGGCACCCTCAAGCGCTCCAAGAAGAAGAGCTTCGACTGGTACAAGCACGTTATCGAGACGAACGGCGAAGATTTGGCCTAGGCTTCTCCAGCTACCACAGCCTCCTAACCAAGGCGCCCGGCGAGCAATTCACGCTCGCTGGGCGCTTTGTTAAAAGAAGTGAAAGAAAGCAAAAGAAGTTAAAGCTTGCAAAAGAAGTGAAAGGGAATAGGACTCAATATCGACAAGAGACGTTCTGCCGTCCACGGATTTTGGGACATGTGGCCCGTTTTTTGAGCCTACCTGTCGGTACACTAAAAGCACTATGGGTACCCGTGAGCGACATATCGGCCACACGGCCGCCCGATCCGCGCCGGCGGCGGATCCCAGGGGTGGCAGGCTCTTCGCCATGCCGCGATTCCTCGTTGGCATAACGCACCTGGTGTACCGTCGCCGCGCCTTCGTCATTGCCGGCGTCATAACCGCACTATTTCTTCTGCTTTTGGCGGTCTTGCCGGCGTTATTCGCCTCTGATCCCAAGCTCTCCAGCATCGTGCCTGCCTATAGCGAGGTGTCCAAAGAAGTCGTGGACGGGCTTATCCATTCGAGCTCGATTCCGTTGCTTGTCGCTGCGATCACCTTTTCAATCTGGGGCGTGCTGGTCTACCTGCGCTGTTTGGATTACGTTTTGCGCCGGCGCCTCGTTGCCGTTGCCACCATCTGCGCCCTGTGGATGATCGAGGTCATCCTCAAGTACAAGTCGTTTACGCCGTTCTATGCCACCATACTGTGGTACCTGTACTACGTGCCCATGACGCTCATTCCACTGCTCTATCAGCTGTGCGGCCTGCGTCTTGCGGGGGTGGAGCAGCATCGCACGGGCCGCCGCTACCGCAGCATCCTGTGGATTGTGGCCATCCTACTTATCGGTTTTGTGCTCACCAACGATTTTCACCGGCAGGTATTCCACTTTGACCGCGCAAGCGACACCTGGAGCAACGACTACACGTACGGCTGGGGCTATTTCGCTGTCTTGGTGTGGACGGCCTTCAACTTTGTCGCCTTCTTCATTTTGGTAGGTCGGTCCTCGTCCTATCGTATCCAGCGCTTTTCGGGCACGGCGGCACTCGTGCTGCTGGGCGGCGCGTTCTTTGCCATCTCATACGCCCTACGCGTGCCTTGGGCGTGGAAACTCAACTTTTCGCTCGTCTACTGCGTGCTGTGCGTGGTGACGCTCGAGATTTGCCTCGATTGCGGCGTTATCCCGTCGTATCACGATATCGCCGGCATCTTCGACACGCTGCCGCTCGATCTTAAAGTGCTGACGCGCGACCTGCGGGAAGTCTATGCCACGCCGGTGTCAAAGCCAATGCCGGAGGGTGTGCGCGAGGAGCTGCGGGCCCAGGAGCATGGGCATGCCCACGCCTTTGCCGTGGCGCCCGATCCCGATGTGATGTATCGCGCCTTTCCGCTGTTGGGCGGATCGGCCCTGCTTGCCCAGGACGTGTCGGAACTCAATGAGCTCAACCGTGAGCTGGCGCATCGTCGCATGGAATTGCAACGCCAAAATGAACTGCTCACGGCCGACTACGACCTTAAGACGCATCTGGCAGACCAAGAGGCCGAGACCCTGCTGGTCCAAGACGTTGACCAGGCGCTTGCCCGCGCACTCGACGAGATGTACGACCTGCTGAGCTCGCTGCCGCCGTTGACCGACGAGACGTCTTCGCACAAGCGCTACCGCATGCTGCAGTGCGCCAAGATGCTCGTTGCCTATTGCAAACGCAAGGGGTCGCTCACCTTGGCGCAGCACGGAGAGAGCGGCTTTGACCGCGACCGGATCCAGCTGATCGCCAATGAGCTGGCAAGTGACCTGCGCACTATCGATATCGACTGCGCCTCGATCATCGCCATACGACGCCCGATGCACGCCAGCGCGGTGAGCGCGCTGTACGACTGCGTGTACGATTTTGCGTTCTTCGCCTACACCACCGACCATCCGGCGCTCATGTATCACCTGAGCGATCATGACCGGTGCAGTGTCGAGCTGCGTGCCACGCTCTTTTCCGATGACGAGGAAGACTTGTCGCAGACGCCGGCCGCCCACGAACTCGAAAGCGCGCTGCAGGGGCGCAACGTGGCGTATCGTCTTGAGGGCGAACCCGGCCAGCTACGCATGATTGTCTTGATGCCGCGGGCGGGTGAGTGACGATGCAGATCCCGCTTATCCTTCCCCAGATTGTCGCACTTGACGTCGTCTTTGCCCTAGCGGCGTGCCTGCAGACCATTCACGTTCCGCTCATCGCATCGCGCCGCTCGTCCTACAACCGCAAGGTGATTTGCGTCTACGAGGCGAGCCTTGTGCTGCACTTGATTATCTCGGCTGCCGTCCCGTTTGCGCTGTCTGGCTCGTATTTGGTGGCGCCGCCTCACGTCGCCGCCGAGGCGGCGGGCGCGCTGCTATGGCTCAACGCTGCGATCTTTTTCTACGGCGCGGTGCTTATGGTGCACTATCGTCACCCCGTTATGTTGGCCGAACTGCTGCTCGTTGCCGCCGTGACGCCGCCAGTGGTTTATGCCATGGGCCCGGCATGGACCGCGGTCCTCATCGCGGAGGGCGCGTTCTTCCTGTTCCGCTCCGTCGCGGCGCTTTTGATGGATGTGCGCAACCGCCAGGAGGACATCACGGCGTTCTCGACGATCGAGACTATCAACGTGATTCCCGTGGGCATCCTGTATCTGGATCCTAAGGGCCGCCCGTTGCTCATGAATCGCTGCATGCGCAAGAACCTCGTGGAGCTTCACATGCCTACCGACCTGCACGACATGAGCGATACGTGGAGCGGCCTTCGAAAACTCAGCACGCAGATGCCCGAGAGCAGCAAAAACCGCGTTCGAATCGACTTGGACCGCTTTGGGGAGGCGCGTGCGGTGATCGAGATTTCTTCCGCCGAGATTCGCCTATTTGTGCGCGACGATGTTATGGTTTCAGGTCGCCCCTTCGAGCGCATTATTGGCTTGGACGTGACGGAGTACGCGCATGCCCACGACCGTCTGGCGCAGGCCAATCACCTGCTTGAGCTTGCGGGCCAAGAACTTCAGGCTCAGATCGAAGAGGTCAAGAAGGTTGCCGACAATGCGGCCTACCTGCGCATGCGTGCTCGCGTGCACGACGTGATCGGCCAGCGCCTGTCCATCCTCCATCGATATCTGGAAGAGGGACGCCTGGACGACGAATCGCTCGAGCAGATTGACCCACTGCTGCGCTCGATTGCCGCCGACCTGCGTAGCGGTGGCGACAGCGAGCCGGCGGAGCAGCTCGGCGATATCATTCATGCCTTTGGCCTGGTGAGCGTTCAGATCGATGTAGATGGATCGCTTCCGGACGATGTGCACGTTGCTGCCGCCTTTTTGCAGATTATCCGCGAGGCATCGACCAATGCCACCAAGCATGCGCAGGCCCACCAGGTCCAAGTACGCTTGTGGCAGGAGGCGCCGGACAGATGCGCCGTCGCGCGCATGACCATTTCCAACGACGGCGCACCCGCTCCCGTATCGTATCGCGAGGGAACGGGTATCCCTGGTATGAGGCATGTCGCACAAGATCTGGGCGGTAGCCTGGAGGTCCACGCCGCCCCGCCCTTTACGCTTGAGGTATCCATCCCGCTGAGCCCCGACGTCACGGTCCAAAGGAGAAGCTCATGATTCGCGTCCTTATAGTCGAAGATCAGGCCATCTTGCGCGAGAGCCTTGCGCGCTCCGTTGGCGACCAGCCCGATATGACCGTTGTCGCCGCGATTGCCGATGCGTCCGACGCCCTCGACGTTGTGCTCAAGGAGCGTCCGGACATGATATTGATGGACGTGTGCACCGAGCACGATTCCAACGGCATCGTGGCGGCGGCGCGCATCAAGGAGCAGCTGCCCGAGTGCCGCATCATTATCATGACGGGCATGCCCGAGATTACGTTTGTGGACCAAGCGCGCGAGGCCGGCGTCGACAGCTTTGTGTACAAAAATGTCGGCATCGACGAGCTGTTTGCCGTGATGCGCTCCACGCTGGCGGGTTACTGCACGTTTCCCAAGCCGCCCGAGAGCATCTTTTCGGGCACGGCGGCTCTCGATGACGTCGAGCTTTCAATCCTGCGTCTGGCCTGCGAAGGCAAGAGCCGTCGCGAGATCGCGGCCGAGCTGTTTATGAGCGAAGGCACCATCAAGCGTCGCATATCCGAGATCCTGAGCAAGACCGGCTACGACAACATCATGCGCCTGGCCGTGCACGCGGTGACCGAGGGCAGCATCGTCCCCAATATGGAACGCTAGCGCTCGTTACGCACCACCACAAAGCGACGGGGTCGCAGGATCAACTCCTGCGGCCCCGTCTTGTGTGCGCGGATGTGTCCGCCAATCCGCGGCTGTCGATGTCTGCCGTTACGCGATGGTTGCGCTGTAGGAGGCGACGTCCTCGTAGGAATCGGTCAGATAGGCGTCGATGCCGATGGTCGTGTTGACCAGGTCGTCGAGGCTATCGAGCGTGCCGTTCGAGAACGTGAATTCCTCGGTGGCGTTGGTGCCGGGCATCAGGTGAGCCGAGAACCAGGGTTCCTTCATGGTGCCGTTGACGTTGGTCTTACCGCTGGGAGCGTAGAAGGTCAGGTCCTTGTCGCTCTTGTTGGTGATGTTGACGACAAAGCCGATGTCGCCCCAGTCGTCCTTGAACTTCTCGGTGATGGTGATGGTGCACAGGTCGTCATCGGCGACGGTGACGGCGGGGGAGATTTCGACGCTCTGGACGTCGTCGTCTTCGACGGCCTCATCGATCTCCTCTTCCTTTTCGGCTGCCTCGCGATCCTTCTTCACCGTGCCGGACAGATCCTTGTCGGACTTGGTAAAGACAAGATTGCCGTCGTCCTCTTCGAGGATGAGTTTGCCGTCCTTGAGCTTCATGTCGTGCGACTCGTCTTCGGCGGTGATGGTCACGGTGGTGGCGTCCTTTGCCTCCCATTTAAGGTCGACAACCTCAAGGAACAGGTCGAGAGCACCTGTGCCGTCTTCATCGAGAACCAGGACGCAGTGGACACCCCAATCCTCGAGCATCTTCATGTACTCATCGGTCAGCTCTTCGCCATCCACGGTTCCACCCGAGAGTTCCCAGCTGCCAACGAAGTCGGCCTTGGGGTCTTTGCCACCGCCGCTGCAGCCCGTCAGGGCAAAGGCGAGCGCCAAGACGCATGTCAGGAATGCGAGTACGGACTTTTTGAACGTTGTCTTCATGGTGTCCTCCTTCTTGTGTGAAAACCCATAGAAGCAAATGCGGGGGTGGCGGATCCCCCGCCAATTACCAGATAAAGGGGTTAGGGCCTGGGCGTTCCGCAGTTGCTGCAGAACTTGCCGCCGTTTTCGCTACCGCAGTTGGGGCAGAACCACTTGGCCGGTGCCGGGGCGGGCGCGGGGCTGCCGCACTCGGGGCAGAACTTGCCGGTGTTGGTGGCGCCGCAGCTGCAGGTCCACGTGCCGGCCGCGGGCGCGGCGGCGGGGGCCGGTGCGGGGGTGGGAGCAGGTGCCGGTTGCGGGGCGGCCTGCTGCTGCGCCTGGCCGGCGGCGAACAGCTGGCTGGCGTTCATGCCGCCCATGCCGCCTGCCATGCCCATGCCCATAAAGCCGGCCATCGCGCCGTTGGGGTTGGCCGCTGCCGCGCGCATCGCGTCGCTCTGGGCGCTGGCGATGTTGGCGGCTGCCATGGTGGGATCGCGCATGACCGCGGCCTTCTGCAGGTCCTTGATCATCTGCTCGTCTTCTTGCGAAGCGGCGATGGAGTTGACGCCAAAGCTCACGATCTCGACGCCGCGCAGATCGCGCCAGTCGGCGGAGAGGACCTCGTTGAGCGCGCGGGCGAGCTCGGTGGTGTGGCCGGGGATGGCGCTGTAACGGATGCCCATCTCCGAGATCTTGGCAAAGGCGGGCTGCAGGGCGGTGAGCAGCTCAGACTTAAGCTGACTGTCGATCTTGTCGCGCGTGTAGCTATCGGTCACGTTGCCGCACACGTTGGTATAGAACAACAGCGGGTTGGTGATGCGATACGAATACTCGCCGTTGCAGCGCACGGAGATATCGACGTCCAGGCCAATGTTGTTATCGACCACGCGGAAGGGCACGGGCGAGGCGGTGCCGTACTTGTTGCCGATGATTTCCTTGGTGTTGATAAAGTAGACGCGTTGGTCCTTGCCCGCGTCGCCGCCGAAGGTGAAGCGGCTGCCGATATTGGCGAAGGTTTCCTTGATGGAGTCGCCCAGGTTGCCGCTAAAGACGCTCGGCTCGCTGCCGGTGTCGAAGACGAACTCGCCGGGCTCCAGCGCGACCTCGATGATCTTGCCGTTTTGCACCACGAGCATGCCCTGGCCGTCGTTGACGGCGATGACGGAGCCGTTGGAGATGACGTTGTCCTCGCCGCGCGTGTTGGAGCTGCGGCCGCCGGTGCGCTTGCTGCCCTTGCAGGCCAAGACGTCAGCGGGCATCGATTCGCAATAGATAAATTCCTTCCACTGGTCGGCCATGACGCCGCCGGCAGCTCCCAATCCAGCTTTCAAGAGTCCCATGGTGATCTTCCTTTCTCGTTAAAGTCGGGGTGGTATTGGTCAGAATGGTTAATCGTCCTTGTTGTCCTTCATGACGACGGTGGTCTCGGTATGGCTGAAGGTGTCGTGCTTTTCGACCAGGTCGAGCTCGCCGCAGTACTCGTCGGCGTGGGTTGCCTCATTGGCTGTCTTGAGCTGGCTTACCAGCAGCACGTCTCCGATGATCACGATGATCAGCGGCGCCACGATATTGATGAGGATGCCCTCGATATCAAAGCTGAGGTAATCCGGATTGAAGGCGTATTCGCCCATAAAGAGAATCTGAGAGAGGATAAATCCGATCACAAAGAACAGCACCGAGGCGATGATGAGCTTGGGCTTGGAGCAGGGGAGCTCGCCGACCATGCGGCCGGTCTGGCCGTTCATGGCAAACAGGTAGCTCTTGCCGTTCCACGAGGTGGAGAGCATCCACACCGGGAACAGGGCGTAGTCGCTGTCTTCCCAGGTGTAGTCGAGCTGCTTGCTTTCGACCGTGGCGTCGTCGTACTCGTCGACGACGGTCTCGCGCAGGGCCGAGATCGTGCTCTCTTCCATACGGCGCTCGGCACGCGCCTTGCAGGTCTCGCAGTCCTCGTCGTAGCGGTTGGCGATGTAGCCGGGCATGTAGGCGACCGAGAACGGGCGCAGGGCGTCGTAGTCAAACGGCTCGATGGCATCCATGTGACCGTCGGGCATCTTGGACGATCCGTCGACGGGCACGCGCTCAAACGAGATATTGCCCTTGCGGTAGGCGTCGTAGTGGTCGGTGGTCGTGACGGTGCGGTCGGATTCCTCGGTTACGGTCTCGTTGGTCGCGTCAAAGTACACTTCGCCGTCCACATGGGCGCCGTAGAGCCAAAACGGCACGTAGACGCCTTGGACCTCGTCGATATGGTTGCCGGTGACAAAGCTCTTGGGCAGCAAGATCTTGCCCTTGTAGTGCTCCTTGAGTGCGGTCATGACGTCGTCGCGCCCGAGCTTAAACGGAATCACCAGGTCGGGGGAGAAGTCGCCCGAGAGCTGACCGGGTGCCACGGCGGGGTTGCCGCAGTACGGGCAGGTGGTAACGGCGACGGTGCCGTCCGAGACCAGCTCGGCGCCGCACGACGAGCAGATATAGCCGGCGTTCTGGGCCAGTTCTTGCACCGCTTCGTCGACGGCGGGCTTGGGTGCCGCGGCTGCTGCATCGGCTTTGGCGTCTGCCTTGTCCTGGCGCTCGCGATACAGGGCCTCGACTTCCTCGACTTCAAAACGTGAGTCGCAGTAGTCGCAGACGAGCTTTTGCTCGGCGCTGGCAAAATGCAGCGGGCCGCCACACGCGGGGCACTGATAGTTAACGCTCTCGAAGGCCATGATCGGTCCTTTCCGTGCCGAGGGCTATGCGCCGATGGCGCCGCCGCAGTATTCGCAGCGCCCGCTGGCATCGGGGATGGTGGTCGCGCCGCAGAAGGGGCAGGTGACCGCGGTCTTGGGGGCCTTGGCGGCCACGACGCTGTCGCGCGTCTCCTGGCGCAGCTGCACCAGCGCGTCGCGGACTTCGGTTGCCTGACGTTTGGCCTCGCGGTACTCGATGGACCCGCGCTGATCAATGGTGGAGTCGTTCACGCGCAGATCGATCTCGGTAAAGTACGGCGTGTTGACGTGGATGGCCAGATTAAAGTCGTAATCCAGGTCGTAGCGTGGCGGGTCGTAGCTCTTGCGCTCGCCGTCCTTGGTCTCGCGATAGATCTCGGTGCGATGCTCGTCGATATCCATATCGCAGCCGAGCACCTGCGAGAACTCGATGATGTCGGGGTTGGCGTCGCGCCAGCGCGTCTGCGAGGTGATGATCAGCAGGCCCGCATCCTCGTCGAGCATGATGTTGGTGCGCCCGGCAGAAAGCGTGCGCGTGGGATTGAACGACGCCAGGCGCTCGGCATTGGCCTCACGATAGGCGAGCTGCTCGCGGATGTCGTCCGCGGTGCTGGAGCGATAGCCGCCAAAGAAGGGGGAGAGCTTGCCGACGCACTCTTTGCACAGGTAGCCTTCGTTGATTTTGGTCTTTCCCAAAAGTCCCAGCTCGGTACCGCAAATCGCGCACTCTTTCTTCTCGAACATCTTGTCAAAGAAGCCCATGGCTGCCTCCCATCAACAGGTAGCGTGTGTCACTTTTGATGATGGGGGAGTGCGCGATCTTTCACGATACCCAGACGGCTCAACGAGTCTCCACAACTGGGACACATGGCCCATTTTCACCCGGCACTTAGGGACGTTCCTTTCCTGCCGGCACCTGGGGACACTCCTTGCCGAATGTGGGCCTGCCGCTTGCTACGCGACGGTGATGGCGACCTGGGAGTAGCGGGTGCAGGGGCGCTCGGCGCGCGTCTGTACGGTGAGGGTGAGCACGAAGCGGTCGCCGGGTCGTGCGTCGGCGGGCACGATGAAAGCGGTGTCCACCGTCCATTCCTGCCACAGTGACAGATCCTGGGCGCCCACATAGCCCGACGGGTCCACGGCGACATCCCAGTGCGCGTCGAAGCCCCTGTCATCGGGGTCGACGATGGTCGCCGCAAGGTCAATGCGCTCACCGGCTGCGGCGCTCATGTCGCCCGTGACCTCGGCAACAAACGCCGGATGCGAGCAGGCCGCGGGCTCGTGAGCGCACCACTGCGCACGAGCGGCGAAGTCTTCCTGGTAGGCGCGCAGATAGGGATTAGGATTGCCATCGACGGGCGTGCCTATGGCCGCAAAGCCGGCAGGTGCGTCCGAATCGGGATACCCGTCGAGGAACATACGACCGAGCAGCGTGTCAAAGCCACGGTCGTCAGCCCCGCGCAGGCCAAACGGCAGCAGCGGAATATAGGTCATCGAGTCGCCCTCGGCCATAAAGTCGCCGCGCTCAAACTGCAAGGCCGGCATACCCTCTAAGCCCCAGTCCAAGCGGGCATGCTTGCCAAACTGGAATCGCTCGGGCTCGTTTTCGTACACCTTGCCATCGCCATAGAGCATATAGCGCGCCATGAGGGGACCGTTGCCCTGCGTGAGATTCTGTTCGGGCCAGGGCGCCTGGAACAACGGCAACGTATCGGGCTGAGCCATCTTGGCGTCAACGTAGCCGCCATACATATAGGGAACGCACCAAAAGATGAGCTCGGGAAAAAGCTCGCGCCCATGGTCGAGCCAAGAATTGTCCTGCCCCACGCCATCGGCAACGCCCATCACACGCACCTTCTGATAGACACGCTGCTGCACAGAAGGCCACTCAGGCGTATCGCGATATCGCTCAGCAATACTCATCAGGGCGCGAACGATAGTATTCATGCCGCCCCAACTGAGCAGCCAAAGCGTACGCGGGTCATCATCCAAAATCGCCTGCGCAATCACGCGCGACCCCTCAGTCTCCTCGCGCACATCGCCCTCAAAGGCAACATTGCCCACAAACGTACGCTCAATCATCTGAGCAGGCGTGGGAAACGGCGGCTCACCGGCAGCGGCGGCATTCGCCTGCAGCTGAGGCCAAGCCTGGGCATACTCATTGCTCCAGAGACTCTCAATCCAATGCTCAGGAAACGGTCGATACTCACGAAGCTCCCCAGCCAGCGGATCAGGCTCATGGGGCACAACATCCCACTCATAAGAGCGACGCCCTTTAGTCCGCCAATGCGGATTCACCTCACCAAGCGTATGGACGCCATCCCCAAGAAAGTGATACTGCGAAGCCGTATACACCACAGCCTGCACGTCAAGCACATTAAGATACAGAGCCAAATGAACGAGCGAGTTCATATCATCGACTTCCATATCAGTAGTAACAATCACCCGAGTCAACTTTTGGGACATAAAAACAGCTCCAACCAAGATCATTTCAGCCAGTTACGCGCAAGGCAAGACGGGACCCCACGCCCCCATCGCCGTCAACCCGGCGGCCCGCTAGAAGCGCTCGTCCAGCGTTTCGAACAACGTTAACTTAGGGGCCCTGACCTTTAGTTTTGTAAACATTCCGCAGCGCGGGTCCCGCTTATCCGTTGCTCCGAAGGAGCAGGATAAGCGGGACTCATGCGCGAGGACGTTTACAAAACTAAAGGTCAGGGCCCCGATGGGATGGTTACCTCGAAACTCTGGCCGACCACTCCCAGCAGCCCACCGGCTCGCCGTCGATGAGTACGTTGCCCCCGTCGATGTCTTGATAACACATGTCGTTGAACTGGTGGATCCACACGCCATGGTTGAACGTCTTCTTGGCCGAGCCGTCGGCCTCGCGGTAGCGTCCGGTCAGGTCCTCGACATGGCTAAAGTACGTGAGATGCACGTTGGCGCCAGCATCGCGCAGGCGCGCTGTGAGCGGCAGTGCGGTTTCCTGCGGAATCACGAGCTCGTCGCCCTTGGAGTGCGTAAACCACAGCGGCGTCTTGGCCAGGGCGGCGACGTCCTCGTCCGTGGCGTTGTACCACGGCGCGCAGCAGGGAAGGCCCGCGGCGAAGAAATCGGGGTAGTCGGCGCACAGGCGCAGGGTCATAAAGCCGCCGTTGGAAAGGCCGGCGACCACGATGCGGTCGGTGTCGATGCGGTCGGCATGCTCGGCGACAAACTCATCGATGAGCGCCTTAATGACGGGGGAGTAGATACTCTGGTTGGAGCGGCCGAGCTGCTCGACGCCATTGTCCATCCAAAACGTGGGCGACTGCGGCACGAGCACCCAGGCAAAGCCGCCAAAGTAGCGCTGGATCTGGGCCTGGCTAATGGCCGTCACGTGGTTGCCAATGTAGGCGCGCGTGGCGCCCTCGCCCTGCGTGTTGCCCTTGCCCTCACCGGCACCGTGCAGGTACACCACGAGCGGAGCCTTCTGAGGAACGGAAACATCCTCAGGATGGAACGGGTTAAAGCAAGCCGAGTCCTCGGCCATAAAGCTGGGCTCATAGAAGCCGTACTCGAGCGCGATGCCATTGACGGGGGTCTTTTGCGTGGCGTTGCTCCAGCCCTTGAGCGCGGGGCAGATGTCGCCGCGGCAGGTGTCGAAGACCAGGCCGCTGGTGGGATCGTCGTCGTCATTACCCGGCAGGGCCACGAGCTGAACGACGCGCAGCTGGTTATCGAGCAGGCGCGAGCCCATCACGCCGCCCTCGATGGTCTTGGTCAGGCGCTGCTCGGCAACCTCGAGCGCCACATGGGTGCCCACGGCGAGCTTGCGGCCGTTCTCATCACAGGGATACGCGGCGAGAACATCGATATATCCCACGGACGGCGCGGCATGGTCGGCGCCACGCTCCTTGCGCAGCAGGACCTCGCCCGAACGCTCGTGGCGCTCTACATATATATGGAAGGAGTGCGTGTCGATATCGTTGGCGTGCACGGTGCACGGTAGATCGAGGACGATCTTGCTGATCCAGGGTCCAAAGTCACCCAGCGTGGTGACGGTTGCGTAGGTGCACGATTTGAGTTCCATGGGCTGCCTCCCTTGCGCCGCGAGTAGTAAACAATTGCGGCAAGACAATTTAAACATGTTTAGTGTAATGCAGAAATAGAGAACAAGCATGCAGAAATAGAGAACAAGCAGGTGAACTCGGTAAACGGTCAAATTGAACACTCAGTGAAGTACTAAACATGCGTTTACTAGTATCTAACAGGTATTTTGTTGATGAGTAAACAGGTCGCAGAGGGGCTAGAAAAAGCAAAAGCCCACGTAAACAACCGAATCGAAACAGACACCTCAATATGTAATGCCTCGTCATACAATTACGCTCACCCCCGATTTCCTACCGTTCACCGGACTACAGACGGCAAAATTGCCACAAATTAGACGTTCCGTGTAAACTAAAGCCCGTAAACGTTCAGTAAACACATTGTTTACGACAGCGTATCCAAGGGTTCGGCAGCCGTAAGGGGTTATAGTCGCCGAGCCAAAGGCGTGCCTACGCCCAAACGAGTAGGCACACGATGATATGGGGAGGGGTCCCATGGCAGTAGATAACAAGCAGATTGCCACCGATGTCCTCGAGCTCGTGGGCGGTGCGGAGAACGTCACCGTCGCCACCAACTGCATGACGCGCCTGCGTCTGACGCTCAAGGACAACAACAAGGCCGACGTGGAGAAGATCAAGAAGGTCAAGGGTGTTCTGGGTTGCCAGTTCGCCGGCAGCCAGCTCCAGGTCATCATCGGCCAGAACGTGCCCAAGGTGCTTGCCGAGTTCGTCGCCATCTCCGGCGTCAAGCAGGGTGCCGCGGTCGACGAGAACCTCGACGCTCCCAAGGAGAAGTTCGAGCTCAAGAACCTGCCCAACATCATCCTCGACTATCTGTCGGGCTCCATGACCCAGCTGATCCCGCTGCTCATGGCCGGCGGTCTGTTCCGCACCATCGCTGCGGTTCTCGGCCCCACCATGCTCGGCGTCCTTTCCGACACCGATCCGACCTACACGTTCCTCTACACCACCCTGTACGAGGCCACGTTTACCTTTATCCCCATCTACCTGGGCTATGCCGCTGCTAAGAAGCTCGGCGCCTCCCCGGTTCTGGGCATGCTCCTCGGCGGCGCCCTCATGGCCCCGTCCGTCGTGAGCGTCGCGACCCAGGAGGGCGGCGGAATCATCTCCGTCTACGGCATCCAGATCGCCGCTGCCAACTATCAGCAGTCCGTCCTGCCGATCATCCTTTCGGTGCCTGTCCTCTACTTCGTCGAGAAGTTCTTTAAGAAGGTCATGCCCGACGTGCTGTCCACGGTCTTTACGCCGTTCTGCACCATGATCGTCACTATCCCCATCGCTTTCATCGTCCTTGCCCCGGTCGGTAACGAGATCGGCAACGTCATCGCCAACGCCCTCTTTGGCCTGGCTGACATGGGTGGCTTCGGTGTCCTGATCGTTATGGCCGTCCTCGGCGCCTTCTGGCAGCTCTTCGTGGTCTGCGGCATGCACATGCCCGTCATCCTGCTCGCTCAGGTCCAGATCATCGCTGCTGGCTACGATCCCTTCGTCTTCGTCTCCACCAACTGCGCTATGGCCGCTGTCTGGGGCTGCGCCTTCGGTGCCTTCCTCAAGATGAAGAACCCCGACGAGAAGGGTCTCGCTCTGGGCTACGTCATCTCCGCCATCGCCGGCGGCGTCACCGAGCCCGCGCTCTTCGGTATCCTCATGCGCTTCCGTCGCACCATGCTCGGCATGTTCATCGGTGGTGCTATCGGCGCTGTGTTCTCCGGCCTCATGGGTGTTACCTACTACCTCGCCGGCGGTGCCTCCAACTTCCTGGTCTTCACCAACTACCTGCAGGGTGGCCAGATGAACACCGTCTGGGCTATCGTCGGTATGGCGATCTCGTTTGTCATCGCCGCCATCGTGGTCTTCCTGACCGGCTTCTCCAAGGAGGAGCTCGCCGAGATGGAGGCCTAAGGCCAAGCCATTCGGTCGCATACGACCTTACCTACACGACAGGGCCCCGTCAGGCGCAAGCCCGGCGGGGCCCTTTTGCAAGGTAGACTGATTGGGGCGGGTGATGCCCGCCTGCTGGGCCTTGCTAAACGTCAGGGGCTTTCGCGCGGGGTTACCGCGAAAGCCTCCGCCGTTTCGCAATTCCTTTATCGAGCGAAAGGACATGCAGATGAGTTTGGGAACGCTGACCGTTAACGGTCGCAAGGATGGCTTTTTGTGCGAGGGCAAGCCGTTCTTTTGGTTTGCCGACACGTGCTGGAGCGCGTTTACGAGCATTGCCGAGGCGGATTGGGATTACTATCTGACCCGCCGCGCCGAGCAGGGCATGAACGTGCTGCAGATCAATACGCTGCCGCAGTGGGATCGCTGCTGCCCCGATCTGGGCATTTGGCCCTATGCCAGCGAGGATGGCGTGCACTTTGATTGGTCCCGTCCCAACCAGGCATACTGGGACCGCGCTGCTGCCATGTGCCGCGCTGCCGTCGAGCACGGCATTCGTCCGGCGCTTGTGCTCATGTGGTGCAACTACGTGCCCGGTACCTGGGGTGCCAAGATTGCCGAACGCTGCGGTGCCGAGGTTATGCCGCGCGAGGAGGTCCGTGCCCACGTTGCCCGCGTCGTTGAGAACCTGGGCGAGTTCGACCCCGTCTACGTGGTGACGGGCGATACCGACTTTACGAGCGACGAGGCCATCGCCTATTACGAGGATGCGCTCGACGAGGTTGCGAAGCGCGCGCCCGAGGCTCTGCGCACCATGCACATCAATCGCGGTAACCGCACGATTCCCGCGCAGTATCTGGACCGCCTGGACTTCTATATGTTCCAGCCCGGCCACAACTACGAGGGCCAGCCCGAGGCCTGGCAGCTGCCGCAGGACTTTATCGCCAACTATCCCAAGAAGCCGATGGTCAACTCCGAGCCCTGCTACGAGCAGATGGGCGCGTCGCGCAACGTGTACTGGCGCTTTACCGCGCAGGATTGCCGCGCGAGCGTGTGGTCGTCGATCCTTGCCGGTGCCAGCGCCGGCGTGACCTACGGCGCCCACGGCGTTTGGAACTGGCAGACCAGCAAGAGCCATGGCTCGGTGCTGGGCGAGGGATTTGACATGCCGTTCCGCTGGCAGGAGTGCCTGCAGTTTGCGGGCGTGTGGGACTTTGCCGCCATCGAGCATGTGCTTGCCGGCCTGGGCGCCACGGCGTGCGACGACGCCCTTGCCGTGGTCCCCGCACAGGAGCTGCTCGACGACGCGCGCGAGGCCATCCGTGTGGCGCGTATTGGCGATCGCGTCGTCACCTACCTGCCGCGCACCACTGCGCTCACGTTTAAGCTCGATAGTGCGCGTGGCTGGACGGCGACGGCCCTCGACATGGAGGCCAAGCGCATCGCCAAGCTGCCCGTGCGCGATAACGGCGACGGCACCGTGCGCGTGGCTCAGCATCCCTTTGGGCACGACGCGCTGGTGATCCTGGCCCCCGGGCGCTAACGCCCGAGTTTCGATCTCGAGCTTCACCCTTCGGCCCGGGTACCTCCCCTTTCTCCGACACAACAACCCAGTCCCCTTTATAAGTTGCGGTGGAATAGTTCCTAAATGACAGCCCGGGCCGGTCAAACAGGAACTATTTCACCGCAACTGCTGTCTCGGGCGGTCGAGGACAAATGCGTAACAGTTCGGGTGTCGCGTGGATAGTAGGACCCGTTCTCTATTAAAATGGTTCTCCGGACATCTAAGCGGCTGGGGGTTACCAATGAGGGACCTGGGAGACACAACCGCATATTTGCGCCGGGGCATACGGGAAATTCTGTGCCTGGCGCTTTTCTTTTTCACGTTTTTGGCCGGCAAGTACTTCTTTGACCTGCGCGTGGCCGAATTTGTGCCGTCAAGCGAGGCCGTCATCTACGAGAGCATTATCCTCGGTTCGAGTGTGATCGGCTATTTCGTGCGTCCCATCCTGTACTATCGCCGGCCCCAAGCAATCGATACGATAAGCGAAATCACGGGCGTGCTGCTGGTGTCGGCATTGCTGTTGATGGTCATGGCGGTTCGGTTTGACATGATGATCCTTGGGGCTCTGGTCGCGTGCGGCGCGCTGGGTTATTGCGGATCGGTCGTTCACGCCAACTTTGCATGCCGCTTTGCGCGGACGCCCTGTTTGGCGCGCGCGGCGGCGCTTTCCTATGCCTTGGGCGTTATGGTCCAGGTGTTCAACCATGTGGTGCTGCCCGCGGGCATTCTACAGCAGTTTGTTCTAGTTGTCTGCGCTATCGTCCAAGTGGTGCTGCTTCACGGCGTTCGCCGTGCCAAACTGCGCGACGAGTCCGATCCCGAGTTCGATGCCGGTTTTGCCGAGCTGTCGGTCGACGCGCTGGAATATGGCGCCAAATGGCAAAGCGACCCCGAGGCAAAGGCGGCGTTTCGTGCCGCCGTGGTGCGCCTGACAGTGGCGACCGCCGGTCTCACCGGCGTGTTCGCCGCCCTCAACGTGGGACTCACGATTTCTCATGCTGCCGGCGTCATCGATTTAGGCAACTGGCCGCGCCTGCTGCTGGTCGTAGGTGCTTTAGCTGCCGGCGTCCTGTACGACCTGCGCGGACGCTCGTATATGAATATCATCATGACGTGCGCCGCCATGCTGTCCGCGCTCTCATTCTTTGCGCTTATCACCGACGATAATGGTGGCAACGTGCTCGCCGCCACGATAATCTTCTACCTAGGCTCGGGCTTTTTTGTGGTGTTCTTTATCACGAAGTTCGCTGCGATTTCGATGTATGCGCGCTGGTCGTATCTATGGCCGTGTATGGGCCGCGTCATCAACAGCATCTGCGCGCTGTTGGTGACGGCGCCGGCGGTGGCGATTATCTTGAGCCGGAACGTGCTGGTGGCGGTGGCCGCGACGCTCGTGCTGCTTGCGGGTATTGCAATCTCGCTATTGGGGCAGTTTGGGCGACATGTCGACGAGGCGGTGCAGCAAGGCGAGCTGGCATTTGCCACCGACGATCTTGGTGTGAGCTGCGCACCCGATCAGGCGGACACGGTGCCCTTGGAAGCGCCGGAGCTTTCGTTTGACGAACGGCTTAATGGCTTTGTCGCCACCTTTGAGCTCACCAAGCGCGAGCGCGATGTGCTGGAGGCGCTGGTCGTATCGGACGACAGCGTGCAGGACGTGGCGGCATCGCTGTTCCTTTCGCGCTCCACACTCTATCGACACATCGCCTCGATCAACAAAAAGGTCGGCACTAACTCGCGTGTGGCGCTCGTCAGTCTCTTCTGGTCCTGGGCTCCCCAAGGCTAGCCAACCACCACAAAGGGGACAGGCACCTTTGTGGTGGTTTTGGGCCGCCGGCTTGGTAAAGCGTGCCGGCAGCGATGGGCTGGCTGCGCTAAACTGTGAAGCACGAACGCCTAATCGAGAGGAGCCCGCATGGAGGCTTACAAGCAAGAGTTCATCAAGTTTATGGTCGAGTCCGACGTGCTTAAGTTTGGCAGCTTTACGCTCAAGAGCGGTCGTCAGTCCCCGTTCTTTATGAACGCCGGCGCCTACGTGACGGGCTATCAGCTCAAGAAGCTGGGCGAGTATTATGCCCAGGCCATCCACGATAACTTTGGCGACGACTTCGATGTGCTGTTTGGGCCTGCCTACAAGGGCATTCCGCTGGCTGTCGTGACCGCGATTGCCTACCACGAGCTGTATGGCAAGGAGGTCAAGTACTGCTGCGACCGCAAGGAGGCCAAGGATCACGGCGCCGACAAGGGCAACCTGCTGGGCTACGAGCCCCAGGACGGCGACCGCGTGATCATGGTCGAGGACGTCACTACCTCGGGCAAGTCCATCGACGAGACCTATCCCAAGGTCAAGGCTGCTGCCGATGTCGAGATTAAGGGCCTGATCGTGTCCCTCAACCGCATGGAGGTCGGCAAGGGCGGCGTCACCACCGCGCAGAAGGAGATCGAGGCAAAGTACGGTTTCCCTGTCGCGAGCATCGTCTCCATGGCCGAGGTCGTCGAGACCCTCTACAACCACGAGATCGACGGCAAGGTCGTCATCGACGACGAGCTCAAGACCGCCATCGACGCCTACTACGAGCAGTACGGAGCCCGTTAGTTACGCGGTTTTACCAAACCGCGTAACGGCTCGACGCTGCGCGGGCCGCATTTGGACAATCTGACGTTCAACTTCAAGGGCGCGACCAGAAGGTCAGCGCCCTTTCGTTTCACGTCACCTTGCCTCAAATGCGACCCGCTCGCTGCCGTTGCCAAAACATCGGCGTTGCCTTGGTCGGCACTTGGGGACGTTCCTTTTCTGCCGGCAGTTTGGGACACTCCTTGCACCAGATTCTAATAACGAGTTTAAGGCGTAAATGGTTATTAGAGTTCACATGAACAGTCTAACGACGAAAAGTCGCGCTTACAGAAGTTGCGGGGAATGGAGGAAAACGTACCATCCAGAATGAGCGTGGATAATCTCCCGTTTTTGGCCCCCATGCGGGCTCAAAGTGGGAGATTATCCACTCTCGTTAGATAAGTGTCCGAAAATCCACGCTTGTTTTACTTCAGGCCCGGCAGGCGGGTGTAGGGGAATGAGCGCTCTAGGAACTCGGCGCAGCGGGTGTAGTCTTTGGCGAAGTAGCTGCTGTAGAGTGAATCGAGCACGTATTGCACGGCGATGTGGCTGGCGAACTGCGTGATGCGGTGCGTCATGCTCTCGTGGTCGCTCACCGTGAGGTAGGCGGCAAAGCCGGGGTGAATACGCGCGCAATAGGGCGTGCCGATGACGATGACCGGGACATGCCGGCTGCTGAGAATCGGCAAGATTTCCCTGAGGTTGGGGGCAAGACCGCTGTAGGAGATAACGATCGCCGCGCGGTCGGAATCCGAGGCGAGCGCCGTGCGCACCTGGGCCTCGATGCTGCTATAGCACGTTGCACTCTTGCCGGCCGAAAGCAAGCGGTCGCGGAACATCCCCGCTGGATAGAGGTTGTGCGAGCCCGTGTAGATATCGACCTGCCGTGCCTTCGCAATCAGTTTGGCGGCGTGGTCGAGCTGCGCGGGGTCGAGCATTTCCTGTGTTTCGGCCAGCGTGGTCTGGTAGAGACCCTCCATGCGTTCCATAACCTGTGCAGGCGTGGACGAGGCATCGAAGGGAAAGTTGATGTCCACGTCGCGGCGGTTGCCCGCCTCGGTCGCCAGGCGGATGAGCTCGACCTTGAGGTCCTTAAAGCCCTCGAGGCCGAGCTTTTTGCAAAAGCGGTGCACGCTCGCGACCGAAACGTTGGTGCGGGCAGCAAACTCCTTAATGGACAGTCCACGGATTTCCTCGCCCATGGCAAGGGCTGAGATGCCGAGTTGCTGTTCGGTGGGGGTAAGGCCCTGCGCCTCGGTAATCTTGCGTTTGATATCCATTCGAACTCCCACACTCGCCAAACCTGCCAAAAAGGGACAGGTTTATTTTGACACTATTTGGCAGGTATCAGGAAGTGTCAGGGGCGGGGCGGCGGCGCGCAGCCGGCGCGAAAAGAAGTGTCGGGTTTGGCGCACCCGCCCCCGCATGTCTCCCGCGTGGGCGATACTCGGCTTATCGACCCACGATGCAAAGGAGATGCTCATGGCAAACATCAAGTTCCCCGAGGGTTTCTATTGGGGTGGCGCCACCGCCGCCAACCAGTTTGAGGGCGCTTGGAACGTGGACGGCCGCGGCGCTTCCGTCGACGACCACTTCCTGGGCGGCAGCTACAAGGAGCCGCGTCAGATCACGATCGACATCGACCCCGATCGCTTCTATCCCAACCATGACGGCATCGACTTCTACCATCACTACGAGGAGGACATCGCGCTGTTCGCCGAGATGGGCTTCAACATGTTCCGCATGTCCATCTCCTGGAGCCGTATCTTCCCCAACGGCGACGACGCCGAGCCCAACGAGGCCGGCCTCGCCTTCTACGACCGCGTTTTCGACTGCCTGCGCGCTCACAACATCGAGCCGCTCGTGACCCTCTCGCACTACGAGATGCCCTATCACCTGGTCGAGAAGTACAATGGTTGGGCAAGCCGCGAGCTCATCGGCTTCTTTGAGAAGTATTGTCAGACCGTCTTTGACCGCTACCAGGACAATGTCAAGTTCTGGCTCACCTTCAACGAGATCAACTGCGGCACCATGGACATGGGCGCCATGATGGAGACCGGCCTGATCCAGGGCTTCGAGGGCCCGGCAAGTGCCATCAAGACCACCGCTCAGCAGCGCTTCCAGGCCCTGCATCATCAGTTTGTCGCCAGCGGCCGCGTCGTGCGCTATGCCCACGAGCACTACCCGCAGTTCAAGATGGGCAACATGGATTGCTTCATCCTCTCCTACGCCGCCACGTGCGATCCGGTCGACGTGTTCGCCACACAGCAGCAGATGAACTCCATGAACTGGTACTGCTCCGACGTGCAGGTGCGCGGCAAGTACCCGTTCTACGCCAAGCGCTTCTGGGCCGAGAACGATGTCGAGCTTGCGATGGAGGACGGCGACCTGCAGGATATCGCCGACGGCAAGGTCGATTTCTACACCTTTAGCTACTACATGTCCGGCACCGTGGGCACCCACAAGGACCACGAGATGACCGAGGGCAACATGACCTTTGGCGGCAAGAACCCCTACTTGGAGTCCACCGACTGGGGTTGGCAAATCGACCCGCTGGGCCTGCGCATCGCCCTCAACGAGATTTACGCCCGCTACGAGATTCCGCTGATGGTGGTCGAGAACGGCATGGGCGCCTACGACGAGGTCGAGGAGGACGGCTCCATCCACGATCCGTACCGCATCGCCTATCTGCAGAGCCACATCAAGGCCATGGGCGAGGCCGTTGCCGATGGCGTCGACCTGATCGCCTACACCTGGTGGGGCCCCATCGACCTGGTGTCCGCCGGCACCGGCGAGATGCGCAAGCGCTACGGCTTCATCCACGTCGATAAGTACGACGACGGCACCGGTACCTACGAGCGTCGCCGCAAGGACAGCTTCTTCGCATACCAGAAGATCATCAAGTCCAACGGCACCGAGGGTCTGGCTTAATCGACAATATGAGTGCCACTGGGGAAAAGGTTTTGGGAAGGGCTTGGAAGGGCTCTCGATTCGAGCCCTCACCTTAGCAATTTGATCATTTGGCACTATAATCACCATAGGCATGCGCATAACGTTGCGCTTAATCAAGAGGAGAAAACGTATGGGTCTGTTTGATATGTTCAAGAAGAAGGCTGAGCCCGCGGCTGCTGCTGCCCCTGCCTCCATCTCTGCTTCTGCCGGCGCCGACGTGCTGTGCTCGCCCGTCAAGGGCAAGGTCATCAAGATGGCCGACGTGCCCGACCCCGTCTTTGGTGGCGAGGTTCTGGGCAAGGGCTGCGCCGTGTGGCCCGAGGACGATCTGGTCTACGCTCCCTGCGACGGCAAGGTGACCGTCACCATGGGCCACGCCGTGGGCCTGCAGTCCGATAGCGGCATCGAGGTCCTGGTGCACGTTGGCGTCGATACCGTCAACATGAACGGCGACGGCTTCGAGGGCTTCGTCAAGGCCGATGACGTCGTCAAGGCCGGCCAGCCCATGCTCAAGATCGACCGCGCCAAGATCGCCGCTGCCGGTTACAAGGACTGCGTTGTCGTGGCCGTGTCCAACACCGCCGAGTTCGCCGATGTCGAGCTCGCCGTCGAGGCTGATTCCGCCGTCGCCGCCGGCGACGCCATCGTTAAGGTTGTCCGCAAGTAAGTTGCGACATCCATAGGGTGTTTTGGGGTGGTCGGATTGTCCGGCCACCCTTTTTTATTGCACGGTCCGGATGCGTTTTATTGCACGTTGGGCGGACCGGTAAACCGTTCGGACGTTAAATTGAGCCGACTGCGCTTTTGCTTTGCCGAGGGTGTTCGTTAGCGGCTAGTATGGCCTTATTGTTACGACGTGCACCGTGTTGGGAAGCGCGGTGCCGCTTGTTGGGAGGAATGTCATGAAGAAGAAGCTGCTGCTTGCGCCCCTGATGGCTGCTCTGGTCGCGTGCGTGGTCTTGCTTTCCGGCTGCGGAGGTCCTTCGGTTGAGGAGCTCATCACCGAGGATCTTACGACGCAGTTTGACGAGGTCAAGAACGGTGGCGACGACTTCCTCGCCGGCCTGGAAGAGGCCTCGGGCGATGAGTTCGAGCAGCTGGGCATCGATCCCAAGGAATACGCCAAGAGCTATCTCGAGGGCTTTGACTACAAGATCGGCGACGTGACGGTCGATGAGGACAAAGGCACCGCAACTGCCGAGGTCACCATCACCTGCAAGTCCATGAACCAGATCGTTGAGGATTTTGCCACCCAGTATCAGGAGAAGGTTACCGCACTCGATTCGATGCCTTCCGATGACGAGCTGTACAAGATGGCCGGCCAGGTTATGGTCGATGTGACCAAGGCTGCTAAGACCAAGGACACCACGGTCACCTTCAAGTACACCTGCAATGACGACGGTGAGTGGTCTGCCGACGATTCCGCAACCAACGAGATGATGAATGCCATGATGAGCTAGGGGAGTTACGCGGTTCTACGAACCGCGTAACGGCTCGACGCTGCAAACCCGCCAGAGCGGCAATCTGCCTTTCAACTTCGGCGGCATGACCAGAAGGTCAATGCCGCCTCGTTTCAAGGCACCTTGCTCGCTCTGGCGGGCTTTCGCTGTCGTTGCCAAAACAACGGCGTTCCCTTGGCTGGCTTAAAGTGGCACTTGCACCTGCGACATTGCCATCGCTGGAGTAGTCATTGGGAAGGCGGCACTTGGGGACGTTCCTTTTCTGCCGGCAGTTGGGGACACTCCTTGCGCCGGCGTTGCATCGTGGGTGCTCGGGAAAATGCGACCCGGTTTTTGGCCGAATAGTGGGTCGCGGTTTCCGGATGGGGTGGGTTGCGGAAAGTGCGACCCGGAATATTGCTCCAAAACGGGATGCCGTTTCCCCGATGGGGCTCAAGCGGAAAGCGTGTCCCATTCCGGAGCTCCAAAACGGGACGTGCTTTCCGTGTGACAGAATCGATGCGGTTGCGCCGGGCAGCGCTGGCGTTACTCGCCCAGAATCAGCGCTGCGAGCTCTGCTTGGGTGTCCACCACGTAGTCGGCGCCGGCGGCCTCCAGCTCTGCGCGGCCGCGGAAGCCCCAGCTGACGCCGGCGCTCTTAAGGCCGGCATTGTGACCGGTCAGAACATCGACATTGGAATCGCCCACGTAGAGTGTGGTTGCCGGGTCGGCCCCCAGCTCTTCCATCACGTGCAGCGTGACGGGCGCCTCAGGCTTGGGCGGAAATGCGTCCACGCGGCCCTGTACCAGCGCAAAGCGCTCGGGGCCAAAGTACTTCTCGATAAGCGGAGCTGCCGAAATGTGATCCTTGTTGGTGAGCACGGCAAGCTGAACGCCCGCGGCGCGCAGGCGGTCGAGCATTTCGATCGTACCGGCGTAGGGGGCAGTGTGGTCCTCCTTGTGCTCACCGTAATAAGCCCTAAACTCGGCAAGCGTTTGCTCAAACATGCGACCGTCGCCCGCATACTCGGCGGGCATAAAGCGCTCGACTAGTTTGAGCATACCGTTGCCCACCTTGTAGCGGTACTCGTCCACGGCAAACGTGGGCCAGCCGTGCACCTCGCAGGTATGGTTGCCGGCGGCCGCCAGGTCCTCGAGCGTGTTGAGGATGGTGCCGTCCAGATCAAAAATCACATGGGAATAAGCTGCTGCCATGGGTGCTCCCGCCGTTTGGGTTCTAGAACGCACCCCATGATACTGGGCTGGCGCGTCGGGCGTGTCTGGAATCTGAACAACTTTGACTGCTGTGTATCGGGCCGCGCCGCCCGACCGCCTTTGCCGCTAGCAAATTCTCGGCAGTTGCTCGCCCACGAGCATGTCGAGGATACGCGTCGAGCCCCAGCCGGTGCGTACGCGCACGGCGGGGCGAGCGCCTTCGGCAAGCGGCAACACGCGACCGATGATGGCGGCATTCTCGCCGTAGCGTGTGGCGCGCATGGCCGCCAGCGCGGCATCGGCCTGCTCGGCGGGCACCACGGCGACCATCTTGCCCTCGTTCGCTACCTGCAGCACGTCGTAGCCGAGCATCTCGCAGGCGGCCTGCACGTCGGGGCGCACGGGCACGGCGTCCTCGTCAATCTCCATGGCAACGCCGCTGGCCTGGGCAAACTCGTTGAGCGTGGATGCCAGGCCGCCGCGCGTGGGGTCGCGGAAACAGCGCGTGCCGGGGGCGGCGGCCAGCACGTCGGCAATCAGGTAGTTGAGCGGCGCGGCGTCGCTTTCAATCGTGCTCGAAAACGCCAGGCCCTCGCGCTGGCTCATGATGGCGATGCCGTGGTCGCCCAACGTTCCCGATACCAGGATGACATCGCCGGGCTGGCAGTTTGAGCCGCTGAGCGCCACGCCCGCAGGCACCTCGCCCACGCCAGCGGTATTGATGTAGACGCCGTCGGCCCCGCCGCGCTCGACCACCTTGGTGTCGCCGGTGATGATCGCCGCGCCTGCCTCGCGCGCCGTCTCGGCCATGGTCTGCACTATCTGGCGCAGCTTGTCCATGGGATAGCCTTCTTCGAGGATGAAGCCGCATGATAGGTAGCGCACGTTGGCGCCCGAGGTCGCGACGTCGTTGACGGTTCCGCACACGGCGAGCCTGCCGATGTTGCCGCCGGGAAAGAACTGCGGCGTCACCACAAAGCTATCGGTCGACATGGCGATGCGCCCGCTCGCGGGCAGCGCGGCGACGCCGGCATCATTGCCCTCGAGCAGCTCGGGCGACCCAAAGGCATCCAGAAAGACCTCGTCGATAATGCGCTTCATCATCTGGCCGCCGGAGCCGTGGCCCAGCAGGACAGTGCTATCGGTGGCGGTATGGGACATATCGAAAACTCCAATCGAGGATGTTCGGGCTAGCCATGGTAACGGTAGTACGCCGCGCAGCTGCCCTCCGAGCTCACCATGCACGGGCCGACGGGATGCTCGGGCGTGCAGGCGTGGCCGAACAACGGGCAGTCGCTCGGTGCAATGGCCCCGCGGAGCACGTCGCCGCAGCGGCACCCGCGCGGCTCGACCGTCGGCTCAACGGGCACGTCAAAGCGGGGTTCGGCATCAAAGCGCGCGAATTCGGGTCGGATGGAAAGACCCGAGCGGGCGATCGGTCCCAGTCCGCGCCACGTGGTGTCGCACGGCTCAAACACCTGCTCGACCAGCTGGCGCGCCACGGGATTGCCGTCTGCATTGACGCCGCGACGGTAGGCGTTGTCAATCGCGGGCCTGCCCTCAACAACCATCTGGACCAGCATACAAATGCCCTGCAAGATATCGACCGGCTCAAATCCCGTGACCACGCCCGGGGTATCGAACTCGTCGACCAAAAAGCTAAAGGGCGCCAAGCCCGTGATGGTAGCGACGTGACCGGGCAGGATAAAGCCGTCGATGGTCGTCTCGGGGTCGTTGGAGATCGCACGCAGAGCCGGCGGCGTGGTCTTGTGAGCACAGTAGACCGAGAAGTTCTGGAGCCCGCGCGCGTTGGCCTCCAGGATAGCGGCGGCAATGGTGGGCGTTGTGGTCTCAAAGCCGACGCCCATAAAGATGACCGGGCGTTCGGGATTTTGCTCGGCAATGTCGAGCGCGTCGAGCGGAGAGTAGACGATGCGGATGTCGCGCCCCGCCGCCTTTTGCGCGGCAAGCGAGGTGGACGATCCGGGCACGCGCATCATGTCGCCAAAGGTGGTGATGATGGCGCCGTCCATGTTGGAAAGCGCGATTGCGTGATCGATGTCGCGGTTGGCGGTGACGCAAACGGGGCATCCCGGGCCGCTTAGCAGTTTGAGTCCCGTCGGCATAATGGAGCGAAAGCCATAGCGGCCAATGCTCACGGTATGCGTACCGCAGACTTCCATAAGGTTGATGCTGCGGTTGCCGACAAGCTCGTGAATACGATCGATGAGCTCGCGAGCCAGCTTGGGGTCGCGAAATGCCGAAAAGTCGATACCGGAGCGAACCGGCCGCGCCGCCGCCACTAGTATGCCTCGGCCGGGTTGGTGGCGAGCTGGTCCTCTTCGGCCAGCTCGGTCATGGTATTGACGAGCTCGAGTGTCTCTTGGGCTTCCTGCTCGTCGACAATCTGAATGCCAAAGCCGGCGTGCACGAGAATATAGTCGCCTACCTGGGCCGTCGGCACGAGGCGCAGCGAAACGGGGCGCTCGATGCCCATCATGTCGACGGTCGCCTTAAGGTCGTCGTCGCGTTTGACCACTTTACCGGGAACGGCAAGGCACATAATGTTCCCCTTTTATACGTTTTGCGCTGGATAGGCGCCTAATTACCCATCAGTTGATGGTAGCGCTCGCGGGAGTCACGAGCAAACGCGTTACACCTGTGAGACGGTTGAGCGCGGCGGCGTGCGAGGGTGAGCTATTGCGATGCGATCTGCGCAAGACGAGCGCGCGCGACAGCCGCCTGACCGTAGGCGATGCAGCCGTCGTTGACGGGCGCAGCGTGGGGGACCAAGACGGCAAGACCGGCGTCTTTGAGTTCGTGGGTAAGGAGCTGAAGCAAGAGCCGGTTCATGAACACACCGCCCGAGAGCGCGACGGTATCGAGGCCTTCGCGATCACAAATCTCGCTTGCGACTTGGGCCGATGCGCGTGCAATGGCGATATGGAAGTCGAGCGCGAGCTTGTCGGCCGGCGCGCCGGCCTCAATTCCCTCCAAAAGCGCCTCAAAAAATGGTCTTTGGTCCAAAACGAGGGAGCTATCCGAGGCCGCCTGGACAGTTAGTTCAGATACGTATTTTTGTGATGGGCTCTGGGTGGCAAAAGCCGTCTGCGAACACCCCAAATGGGTCGATTTTGGGCCTGCACCGGGCATGCTTGCCGCAAACGGGGTGTCTGGAGAGCCCTTTTTGGCCAAATTCGAGTCAAAAATGTCGGATAGGGGGTCTGTAGTTAATACGTATCTGAACAAACTGTCCAGCGATGTTGAGACGGATGCGGATACACCCGCCTGATTGCCAGTGGAATGGCTGTTTTCATCGTCAAGAGCGCGCCAAGCGGTGGCCTCGAGCTCGATGGCGGGTTCACCCTCGTAGGTTGCAGTGCCGCAGATGCCCAAGATTGCCGCCGCGGCGTCAAACAAACGGCCCATGCTGCTCGTGCGCGGGCTGTTGATGTTCCGCTCGATCATCGTGGTCGTCACGCTACGTGTTTGCTCGTCGAGGCCGTCCAAAAGCCGAGCGGAACCCGGGTGCTCGAGCAGGCCGAGCTCGCTCAGCAGGGCAAAGGCATTGCGCCGGGCATCGCGCACGGATGCGGCACCGCCTGGCAGCGCCCAGGTGCGCAGGTGCGCGGCGCGTTCAAAATCGGCAAGGCCGGCGACAAGGAACTCGCCGCCCCAAATGGTTCCGTCGGGGCCCGCCCCCGTGCCATCAAAGGCAATGCCGAGCACGCGCGCGTCGGGCGCAAGCCGGCCTGCGGCAATCGCCTCTGCCATTACGCTCGCGATGTGCGCATGATGGTGCTGCACCTCGACGAGCGGCAGATTGCATTTTCGCGCCTGCTCGCGCGTCCACTGGCTCGACAGATAGCTGGGGTGCATGTCGCATGCCAAGGCGGCGGGCGTCAGGTCGAAGAGGTCTTCCAGACGCGTGCGCGCGGCGATCCAGGCATCGAAGGTCCCGCCGTTTTCAACATCGCCGATATGCTGCGACACAAAACAGGTTGCCTCGCCGTTCGTCCCTTCGCGCGTGAGCGCGATCGTAGCTTTTTGCTGCGGCCCGCAGGCGAGCACGCAGGGTGCAGTGCCGTCGAGCGCCGGCAGCGGCAACGGCTGCGGCGCATATCCGCGAGCGCGGCGCACGGGCATAACGGCTCCATCGACCACGCGCACTACGGAGTCGTCATAGCGCGAGAGGATCGCGCGGTCATTGCCGAGCAGCGCATCGGCAATGCCAGCTACAACGAGGCGCTTCCGAGCAAGAACGTCATCGGTCTCGATGGGCTCTTCGCTCAGGTTTCCGCTGGTCATGACCAGCGCGTGCATGTCATGCGACGCGGCAGCTGCAAGCAGCAGATGCTGAAGCGGTGTATAGGGGAGCATGACGCCGAGCTCGGGCAAGTCGCGTACGACGGATGGCGCGAGTGTAAGGGCGTCGGGGGAATCTTTCTCGCCAACAGCACGCCGGCGCAACAGCACGATGGGGCGGATGCTGCCGGTTAGCAAGCCGCGCTCGGCATCATCGACATGGCACAGGCGTTCAGTATCGGCAAGGCTGCGTACCATAACGGCAAGCGGCTTGTTGCTGCGGCGCTTGCGACGGCGCAGCTCGACCACCGCCTGCTCATTGGCGGCGTTGCAGGCCAGATGGAATCCGCCCAGGCCCTTGATGGCGACAATACCGCCGCTGGCCAGCAGCTCGACACAGCGCTCAATAATGGCATCGCTGGTTTCGCGCGTGCTACCGATAGCCGGCGTCGCCCCCGAGCCTTCGAGCTCCATACCGTCCGCTGCCTCGTGCCACGTAATATGCGGCCCGCAGTCAAAACAGGCATCAGGCTGCGCGTGAAAGCGCCGGTCAAGTGGGTCGCCATACTCCGCGGCGCACTCGGGGCACATGGGAAAGCGGTCCATAGAGGTAGCCGCTCGGTCATAAGGCAGTGATCGAATGATGGTAAAGCGCGGCCCGCAGTTGGTGCAGTTGATAAAGGGGTAGTGATAGCGTCGGTCGGCGGGGTCGAACAGCTCGCGCAGGCAGTCGTCGCAGGTGGCAATATCGGGCGAGATGAGCGTCGTATGCGCGGTTTGGTCCTGCGACGCCACGATGCGAAAGCCCTGTTCGTCGGCGGTATCCCAAGTGCCAGCCGCCAGCTCGGCAACCTCGACGCGCTCCACCCGTGCCGCGTCAGGCGCGTGCTCCGACAGCGCGGCGACAAAGCCGTCGACGGCCGCGCCCGAAGCATGCGCCTCGATGTGCACGCCATCGCCCGCGTTGAGCACCCAGCCGCAGATACCGTGCGCCATGGCCTCGCGATACACAAACGGCCGCATGCCAACGCCCTGCACAATGCCCGTCACATGAATATGGACATGCCGCATGCGACCCTCCCTCATTGAAGTGTGTGCTGTTACAGTCCCAGGCTTTGCCCGGTGGCGGCGCAGGTGAGTTCACCGTGCTTAACGCCGCGCAGTCCCAGCAACCGGTCTGCCAGCTCGTAGACGCGTTCGCCGCGACCCTTGAGCGCCAGAATCTCCAGACAGTTGTGGTGGTCCAGATGCACGTGCATGGTCGAGACAATCTCGTCGGTATAGTCGTGCTGCACCTCGTCCAGACGGCGCGTCAGATCGCCGGTATGGTGGTCATAGATCATGGTGAGCGAACCGATGACCTGCTCGTCGGGCGTGCGCATCTGCTCCTTGGCGATCGAGGCGCGAATCAGATCGCGTACGGCCTCGGAGCGGTTGGCCACGTCACCGCGGCGCGCGATCTGCTCGTCAAAACGGCGCAGCAGGTCGTCGGGGGCGGTAACCGAAAAGCGGACCAGCTCGGAGCTGGAGCCACTGCAGCGACAGCTCGCTTCGGCGTCCGCGCCGTGACTGTGCGCGTGCTCGTGTTCGGCCACGTTACACCAGTTTCACAGAGCCGACGGAGTTGTGATCGGCCTCGATGGCCTCCTCGTAGCCCTCGAGCGCATCGTGTGCCTCGTGCAGCGCAGCCATAGCGGCCTCGAGCTTGGCGCCAATGCGCTCCATGTCAAAGTTCTCGGTCGCATGCAGCAGCTGATGGCTCCACTCGTG
>CAKUGH010000002.1 GCA_934654605.1 uncultured Collinsella sp.
CGCGGCCTGCTGCCCGAGGGTCTCAAGGACGAGATGTTCGATTACTACCTGGCCTTTTTGCTGTCGGGCATTATCGGTATCTATCGTACCTGGGCGCTCTCAGATGGCTCGGTTCCCATCGAGCGCGTGTCCGCGGTTGCCAACGACCTAACGATCAGCGGCCTGTCGAGCTTGGAATCACGCTTCGAATAGCGACAACGCCGCATCCCCCCATAAGTTGCGGTGAAATAGGGACTGTCTCTATTTCACCGCAACTTATGGGGGGGTGGCTTTACTGGTATCTCAGACATTCCACGGGATCGAGTTTTGCGGCTCGGCGGGCGGGGTAGAAGCCGAAGATGACGCCGATGCCGACGGAGACCGCAAAGGCCAGCAGCACCGTGGCGATCGAAAAACTCGGCGTAATGGTTCCGCTGGCGCCGAGCTCGCCAAGTACGCCAGAGCCTGCGGCAAAGATTGCCAAGCCCCAGGCCAGCAGGTAGCCAATCAAAACACCCAGCAGACCGCCAGTGATGCACAGTGCCGAGGATTCGGCCAAAAACTGCGCGGTGATATCGCGACGGCTGGCACCTAGGGCTCGACGAATGCCGATCTCGCGAATACGCTCGGTCACGTTGGTGAGCATCATGTTCATGATGCCGATACCGCCCACGAGCAGCGAAATGCTGGCGACGGCGCCCATGATGAGCGAAAACGCGCCCATAAAGGAGTTGAGGGCGTCGATGGCGCTTTTCATCGAGGTCGCCGAGACGCTGTCGTATTCGTCGTCGTCCGCAATGCCCTTCATGCTGCGCACCTTGGACTCAATCGTTTTGCAGAGCTCATCCATGTCGGTTCCCTCGACGGCGAGCGCCGTTACGCTGGGAAATGAGGGGTTCTCGTCACCAAAGAGCCCCGAGATCGTCTCGCGGGGCATATACAGCGTGAGCGAGCCCATGGAGTCGTTGCCGCCGTCGACGACGCCGACAATTTGCACCTCACCGTTCGACACTTTGATGGTCTTGCCCAGCGCGTCCTGTTCGTTGCCGTACAGCTGGTCGGCGCCGCCGCGGCTGATGAGCGCCACGCGTGCACCCGATTGGGACTCGGCCTGGGTGTAGGTGCGCCCCGCGACGAGCTTGCTGGCGCCCACCGCGTCGAGCATGTCGCTGTCGACGCCCTGCGCCATGACGGTATAGCTTTTGTCACCGGCCTTGTACTCGGTATAGGCGCTGTCCACGATGCCGATCTGCTCAATCTGCGGCAGCATCTTGCGGAGCTTCTCGACGTCCGACTCGGTGAGCTCCTGCGAGGAATAAATCTGCACCATACGCGCGGCGTTGAGGCCCAGGCTGTTGACCAGGCTGTTTTGGATACCGCCGATGAGCGAGGTCATGGCAATGACGGAGGCGATGCCGATGACGATGCCCAGGATGGTGAGTAGGCTGCGTCCCTTGTTGGCCTCGAGGGAGTGAAGGGCTTCTTGGATAAAGTCGCGTGTGCTCATGCCTTCACTCCTTTCGTTGGGTTGGCGGATGTGGAAATCATGGGCAGGTTATCAACGGCGCCACGCAGGGTCTGCGGCGCGTGCGCGATATATGCGCCGTCGTGGATCCGGCCGTCGCGAATGGTCACGGCTCGGTCGGCCTCGGCGGCGATGCCGGGGTCGTGCGTGATGAGCACGATGGTCTTGCCGCGTTCCTGGAGCTTGTGGAAGGTCTCCATCACGAGCGCTCCGGTGGTGGAGTCCAGGTTTCCCGTGGGTTCGTCGGCCAGGATGATGGGCGGGTCGTTGACGAGGGCACGTGCGATGGCGACGCGTTGCATCTGACCGCCCGAGAGCTCTGATATGCGATGGTCCCAGTGGTCGACCGGCAGCGTGACGGCTTGCAGCGCATGGACGGCGCGCATCTCACGCTGAGCCCGCGGCACGTTGGTGTACGACAGCGGCAGCATCACGTTTTCGATGACCGAAAGGCGCGGTAGCAGGTTAAAACTCTGAAAGACAAAGCCAATGCTCAGCGCGCGGACTTCGGTGAGCTCGTCATCGTCGAGCTCCGCCACGTTGAGGCCTTGGAGGTAATAGTCGCCTGCCGTCGGCTTGTCCAGGCAGCCCAGGATGTTCATGAGCGTCGACTTGCCGGAGCCCGAGGGGCCGGTGATGGCCACGAACTCGCCGGGCATCACCGCCAGGCTCACGTTGTGCAGGATATGGGCGCAGCCGGCCTCGCTCTCAAAGATGCGATGCACGTTGCGAATGTCGATGACGGGGCGCATTACATGCCCTCGTCGGCAGACATGCTGCCAGTGTCGCCGCCGTCGGCAGTCGTGCCCGCGCCGATGTCCATAACGAGGGTGTCGCCATCGCGCAACTTGGTAACCGGCACGTCCGCGTTGATCTCGTTGCCCTGGTCATCGCGCTTGACCTGCGTTTTGCCGACCACGGCGTCGTTATCGTTTTGCGTCACGACGGTCACCTTTACGCGTCGGGTCTGTTTGCCTTCGCCGTCGGTTGCCACGTTGACGTAATAGTGCTCTCCATCTTCGGTCATGAGGGCCATCGTGGGCACCATCACCACGTCGTCGAGCTGCTCGGTTACCACTGAGACCTCGGCCGTCATACCTGGCTTCAGGCGCGCATCGGGCGCCTCGATGAGGATGTCGACGTTAAAGGTCACGCTGCCACCACCGCCGTAGGTGGAATCGGAGTTCGCGACCGAGGCGATAGCCGTGACCGTTCCCTGGCTCACGATATCGGGAAACGCGGGATAGGTAACATTGGCGCTCTGGCCCACGGCGATCTTGGCGATATCCTTTTCGCCCACCTGCACGGTGACCTTCATCTTGGACAGGTCGGCTATCTGCATGCACTGCTTGCCGCCGCTCGTATCGCCTTCGCCCATAATCATGCCGCCCGTCACCGTGGCGCCGACTTTGGCGTTGAGCTCCACGATGCTGCCCGAGCTCGGCGCGGTCACCGTGCGCTCGGCGGCCTTGGCATTGGCCTGGTCTAGGGTCGCCTGGGCCGAGGCCAGGTTGCGTTGGGCGCTCGAGACGGCACTCGTGTCGACGGTGCCGCTGGCGCCACTCGCGCTTGCCGCATCTGTGTCAGTCGCCGGAGCTGCTTGGGCGGCTGCTACCGCTTTCTGTGCGTTGGCGAGGTCTTCCTGTGCCGCTGCCACCGCGCGCTGCGCCTCGGCGACGTTGCGATCGAGCTCGTCGTTTTTAATGGTCATGAGCACGTCGCCCTCGTTGACGGACTGGCCGGTTTGCACGTTGATTGATGCCACCGTGCCGTCGACAGAAGGGGAGACCACCGAAGCCGAGATAGGCTTGAGCTGGCCTTTTGCCTCGACGGTGGTCGTAAACGTGCCCTCGGTGACCATGTCGGTCACCGGCCCGTTGGTGCCTGCGGGCCGTGCGTTGATGACTAAGGTCACGACAACGGCGATGAGCACAATGGCGGCCACGACGCCGGCCGCAATGCCGCGCCGGATGAGCTTTTTGCGCCGACGCTCGGCACGCTTCGCCTTGAGCTTGGCGTACGCCTCTTCGTCAGAAATCTCGGTTGCATCACTTGTGCTGCCGTTTTGCTGTGTTGCGTGCACGTTTGTTATGAGGGGAAGCGTTTCGGTGGCACCCTCGGGCGCTCGCTCGGCATCATCCGGTCCCGGGGTGATGTTGGGGACATTCGACATGGCGTCTCCTTTATAGAAAGTTCCTCGATAAGTATATGCGCCCGTCGCGAGGGGCGGGCGCATATGGCGGTATCTTTCGGAACTGTTATATTTGAGCGTCAGTTCCCCGTTGTGTGAAGGCGTGATTCCCTACGAGTGCACGACCACGCACAGGCCCACGCTGATGCAGTCGTGGAGCGCCTTGGCATCGGCCAGGCGCAGGTTGATGCAGCCGTGGCTTCCGCACCACTTATAGGACTCGGCGCTGTCGAAGCTCTTGTCGTTTTGCCAGGTGGCGTCGTGGAATCCGATCATATTGCCTTCGAACGGCATCCAATAGCTGACCGGGCTCTCGTATTTGGGCTTACCGGTCGCGGGGTCTTTGGCACCGATGAGCTTGCTTGCGCCGTCGTTGCTGTTGATCTGCCACACGCCCTCCGGGGTGGCGTCTTCGCCCGGTTTGCCGGAAATAAAGTTGGCCTCCCACACGATATTGCCGTTCTCGTCGTAGTAGCGCGCGTGCTGCTCGGACAGGTCGACGTCGATATAGGCCTTCCAATCGGGCTCGCCCTTGGCGGTAAACGTGTCGGCCTTCTTGGAGTACGAAATCTCGATATCGCCGGTCTGCTTGTTGTTGATAGCGTCCTCGACCTGCTTGGCGAGCGTGTCGCTGTCGATGGACCAGCCAAAGTCGCCGCCCTCGACCGCGCACTCCTTGCCGTCGGCGCGTGTCCACCAGCGGGTGGATCCCACGGTGTTAAAGCCGTTAGCGAGCTCGGCGGCCCAGCTGCCGATCTGCGACGTATCGAGCGTGGGGTTGGCCGGATCGGCAAAGCTGATCCACTGCAGCACCGAGCTGCCGTCCACCTTGCCGGCATCATTGCCGTTGAGCTTAAGAGTCACGTTGACGCCCAAGAAGTTGTTAGCGGCATCGCATGCAGCCTGAATTTGGTCGTTGGTGAGGGTGCCGTTGAGCGGTTCGTAGGCGTCGTTTCCGATCTTGGTGATATCGACGTTCTCGGCGAGCGACGCGAGCTCGATCTCGGCATATTTGATGACATGCTCGCGGTTGATCTTCTCGTTGGAACGGGCCTTATCAACGGTGAACTTGCCGGCCTTCTCGTCATAGGAGCTGGCGGCCTCGAAGGTGCCCGAGCGGCCCTCATTGAACTCATCGATGGCGCTGCCCAGGCCCTCCTCAAACTGCTTTTGGTCAAAGGCATCGGAGAGCATGGACAGGTCGACGTCCTGGTCCAAGTCGACCGAGCCGTTCTTGGTGGCGCTAACGGTTTTGCCGCCGAGCGACGCGATGAGGCGCGATGGCCACAGCAGCGGCTCGTTTTTGCTGATAATCTCGTGGGCGGCTTCCTCGCCATCGACGATGGGCTCGTCGGACTCGGGCTGGTAGGTCCAGCTAAAGTCATCGCCCGACACGGTGAGCTTGTAGTGCTTCCATGCCGAGTTGACCTTGGTGGCTGCCGAAGATGCGTTAGAGAGCGAGATGTCGACGCCGGCGATGGTAGTGTTGGGGTAAGCGACCTGCGAGAACGCCACGACGCCTACGATGTAGACGATCGCGACGAGGCCGAGGACGACAAAGAGGGCCGTTTTTCCGCCCGACTTGCTGGTTTTGTTGGCGCGCTTGTCCGCGGGCCCGCGATTGCTTGCCGCGCGAGCGTGCGAAGGGCCCTGCTTGGGGGCGGCACCCTGTGCGGGGCGCTGCTGGTATTGCTGATGTTGCTGGTATTGACGCTGATTCGGGCGCTGGGAGGCATTGGCCGGGCCGTGTTGTTGAGTGTGGGCCGGCGCGATGGGGCGCGGCGATTGGACGCCGCCAGTATGCCTACTGGGCTGTTGCGGATCGGGAATCATGTTGCTGCGATCGATTTGCGACATCGTTTATATTTCCTTCGAGTTTCGCCTTGCGGCTCATCGTGTTTTAACTGGGCTTGCATTATAGCGATTAGCCTGTTGTTTGTGGTGCGGAAACAGTATCAGTTTGGAGAAGTCTGCCTATCCGCATATGCCGCATTTGGCGCAGGCAGAAAGCGCGGCCGGGGCTTGAGCGATGCCGCCCTTGGCCGTCTCGCGCAGGGTTGCCGGCAGGGCGTGGCCCACCGAGAGCATCACATGCGCCATCTGGTCAAACGGCACCAGGCTCTTGATGCCGGCGAGCGCGAGCTGGGCCGAGCTGAAGGCCGCGGCCACGCCGATGGCATTGCGGTTTTGGCACGGCACCTCAACAAGACCGCCCACGGGATCGCAAACGAGGCCTAGCAGATTGCTCAGCGCGATGGAACTGGCGTCGAGTGCCTGCTCGGGGGTGCCGCCGAGCATCTGCACCAGCGCGGCGGCGGCCATGGCGGCGGCACTTCCCACCTCGGCCTGGCAGCCGCCCTCGGCGCCGGCGACGCAAGCGCTCGTGGTGAGGTTGAGGCCGATGGCGGCAGCACAGTAGAGGGCGTCCATGACCTGCTCGTCATCGAGCTGCAGGTGCTCGGCCAGCGCCAGCACGCAGCCGGGCACGACGCCCGCGGAGCCTGCCGTGGGGGCTGCGACGATCACGCCCATGGTGGCAGAGCGCTCGAGCACGGCCATGGCGCGGGCCACGGCATCGGTCTGGACGGCGCCCATTAAACTGGAGCTCAGGTCGTTGCGGCCGGTGGCATCGACGAGCTTCGCCTCGCCGCCGATGAGCCCGCCGAGCGAGCGCTGCGGATTGGAGATGGGAGCCGCGGTCTCCTCGCGCATGACGTCGAGCACGCGACGCATGGTGGCGACGGCGTGTTCCTCGCCGGTGAGGCGCGCCTCGCGCACTGCCATGACGGCGCCGATGTTGAGTCCCAGTTCCTCGCAGGCGTCGAGCAGCTGTTCGCCGTCGTCGAAGACCTCCTTGGCCGAGACGCCGGGGGATAGCGACGAGGCCGAACCGGGGAGTTCAATAAAGGTGGCGTAGTCGACGTTGTCGAGTTTACGCAGCATGGGGATTACGGTGTCGTCGGGCGTGCCGTCGGTCTCAAAGACGGAGTATGCCTGGCCGCCCACCTCGGTGCGGTAGGTGCGGCAGAAGGCGATGTTCACGTGTGCGTAGGCGAGCAGATTCGTGAGCGCGGCGAGCACGCCGGGGACGTCCTTGTGGGCCACAAAGAGCGTGGAATACATGCCCGAGATGTCGACGCCGACGCCGTTGATGCGGCTGATGCGCATCTTGCCGCCGCCCAGGCTCTCGCCGCGGACCTGCGCCGTGGCGCCCGTGTCGTCGACCATGTCGATGTCGACGGTGTTGGGGTGGATGGAGGCGTCGTCGCCCTTGATGTCAAAGTGATATTCGAGGCCCTGCTCGCGTGCGAGGTCGAAGGCCTGCTTGATGTTCTCGTCGTCGGTGTCGAGGCCCAGGATGCCCGCGACGAGCGCGCGGTCGGTGCCGTGGCCGCGGTAGGTGTGCGCGAAGGAGTTCCATAGGCCAAAGGTGACCTTGGTGATTCGGCCCTCGAGTAGGCTGGCGGCCACCTGGGCGCACCGCAGGGCGCCGGCGGTGTGCGATGAGCTGGGGCCGACCATGACGGGGCCCAAGATCTCGAATGCCGAGGTCGTAGCTAGTGTTTGCGGCTTGCCTGCCATGGCTGCTCCTTTGCCTTGTCTCGTCGTCCCGAGGGGCGGGGCATACTCTGTCCCGCCGTTCCGAGGGCTTTGGTATTTGGTCGCCTGCTCGGACAGTCCTGCTCGCACGGAGAGCACATTAAGTGCTCTCCGGCTCGTGCGGAACTCGCGATCGACCAAATACCAAAGCCCTCGGAACTTAGGATACATGGTTGGCGCAGCCAGGTGGCAAAATTCATTAGCTGGAGACGCTGTACGGTTTCATATCGAAACATCACCACCACCGGTTTAATAAAAAAGAAGTACCGGTTGGGGGCGGTACTTCTTTTTGAAAGCGTGTGTGTTGTTGCGACCTTAATGGTTCTTAATTAGAGACCGCAGGCTGCTTTGAGTTCTTCGACTCGGTCGGTGTTTTCCCAGGTGAAGTCGGCGTCTTCTCGGCCGAAGTGGCCGTAGGCTGCTGTCTTCTCGTAGATCGGGCGACGCAGGTCCAGGTCGCGGATGATCGCGCCTGGGCGAAGGTCGAAGGTCTTTTCCACGGCCTCGACGATCTTGTCCTCGGCAACCTTGGCGGTACCGAAGGTGTCGACCATGATCGACAGCGGCTTGGACACGCCGATGGCGTAGGCCAGCTCGACCTCGCAGCGGTCGGCCAGGCCGGCGGCCACTACGTTCTTGGCGACCCAGCGCGCGGCGTATGCGGCGGAGCGGTCGACCTTGGTGCAATCCTTGCCGCTAAAGGCACCGCCGCCGTGACGGCCGTAACCGCCGTAGGTGTCGACGATGATCTTGCGGCCGGTGAGGCCCGTGTCGCCCATAGGGCCGCCCACGACAAAGCGACCGGTGGGGTTCACGTAGATGTCGGCGTTGTCCCACGGCATGTTCTCGGCAGCCATGACGGGGGTGATGACGTGCTCGATGAGGTCGTCCTTGATCTTGCCCATGTCCTCGATCTCGGCTGCGTGCTGCGTGGAGATGACGATGGTCGTGACCTCGACGGGCTTTCCGTCATCGTAGCGCACAGTGACCTGGGTCTTGCCGTCGGGACGCAGGTAGGGCAGGGTGCCGTCGTGGCGCACAGCGGCCAGGCGCTCGGCCAGGCGGCTCGCCAGGTAGTGCGGCATGGGCATAAGGGTCTTGGTCTCGTTGGAGGCGTAGCCAAACATCATGCCCTGGTCGCCGGCGCCGATCAGGTCGATCGGATCGGCGGTGGCGCCGGTCTGGGTCTCGAAGGACTCGTCGACGCCCTGGGCGATATCGGGCGATTGCTCGTGAATGAGGCTCATAACGCCGCAGGTATCGCAGTCAAAACCGAACTTGGCGCGGTTGTAGCCAATGCGGCGGATAACGCCACGGGCAATCTCCTGCACGTCGACGTAGGCCTGGGTGCGGATCTCGCCGGCAACGATGACGGTGCCGGTGGTCACGAGGGTCTCGCAGGCGCAGCGGACGTTCTCCACGTTGGCAGGCACGCCGTTGGGGGCGATGTAGCCCTGCTCCTGCAGCTCTATTTCTTTGGCGAGGATTGCGTCGAGGACGGCGTCGCTGATCTGGTCAGCGATCTTATCGGGATGACCTTCGGTCACCGACTCCGACGTAAATACAAAGGACCCGTGTTGGGGTGGGATGGAACGAAGTTCTTCTGACATGATTGTCCTTTCAAATAACGTGTCCCGGCGACCGTTACCATTCCGCCGGGCTCTCTATGCAAGGGCACATCATAGCGCGTAAATCAAACATTCACACCCTTTCCGCACCTACTCATTGGGGACAGACTTAAATGACCAGCCTTACCTAAGTGCCGACAGGTTGCCCAAAGGCTGGTCATTTAAGTCTGTCCCCAATGAGTGCCCAATGAGTGGGTCGGTGCCCTTTGTGCGGAGGTTGCTTTGATGCTTTATACTGGTGCGGTTAGACATCCATCCTGCAATCGAGGAGATTTCCATGGCATCAGACGTTCGCGTCCGCTTTGCACCCTCACCCACGGGCAAGCTGCACATCGGCGGCGCCCGCACCGCTATCTATAACTGGGCTTTTGCCCGCGCAAACGGCGGCACGTTCATCCTGCGCATCGACGACACCGACCCCACTCGCTCCACCGATGAGAATACGCAGATCATCCTGCGCGCCATGCGTTGGCTGGGCCTGGACTGGGACGAGGGCCCCGAGGTGGGCGGCGACTTTGGCCCCTACGCGCAGACCGAGCGCCTGGACCTGTACAGGCAGGCTGCACAGAAGCTCTGGGACGAGGGCAAGGCCTACCCCTGCTTCTGCACCAAGGAACAGCTCGATGCTGACCGCAAGGCCGCTCAGGAGCGCAAGGACCCCTTCCAGGGCTATCAGCGCCGCTGCCGCGATCTTGATCCCGAGGAGGCCCGCCGCCGCATCGAGGCCGGCGAGTCCTACGTCCTGCGCATCAAGGTGCCCGAGGACCGCGGCGACGTCGTCATCCACGACGCCGTCCACGGTGAGGTGACCTTCGACGCCAAGGAGCTCGACGACTTCGTCATCTTCCGCTCCGACGGCACGCCCACGTACAACTTCGCGACCGTCGTCGACGACGCCATGATGAAGATCACCCACGTCATCCGTGGCGACGACCACCTGTCCAACACCCCGCGTCAGGTCATGGTCTATGAGGCCCTCGGCGCGCCCGTGCCCACGTTCGCCCACATCTCCATGATCCTGGGTGCCGACGGTAAGAAGCTCTCCAAGCGCCACGGCGCCACTTCGGTGGAGGAGTACCGCGACGCCGGTTACCTGTCCGACGCCTTCGTCAACTACCTGGCGCTGCTCGGCTGGTCGCTCGACGGCGAGACCACGATCATTCCGCGTGATGTTCTGGCCAGCAAGTTCTCGCTCGACCGCATCTCCAAGAACCCGGCGACCTTCGACCCCAAGAAGCTCGACTGGGTCAATGCCGAGTACATCAACGGTATGTCCGACGCGCAGTTTGCCGACGAAGTCATGGTCCCCGAGCTGCATGAGGCGGGCCTCATTGAGGGTAATGTCGAGTACGGCGAGGATTGGATTGACGCGCTTGCCGCCATCGTCAAGCCGCGCACCAAGATGCCTGCCGACGCCGTGACCGTCGCCGCTCCCATCTTCGCTACGGCCGAGACGCTCGAGTATGACGAGAAGTCCGTCAACAAGGGCCTGGCCAAGGAGGGCATGGGCGCCATCCTGGACGCCGCCAAGTCTGCGCTCGAGGGCGTGGACGAGTGGACGGCTGCCAACATCGACGCTGCGCTTGAGCCGCTGCCCGAGCAGATGGACCTCAAGAAGCGCGTGGTCTTCCAGGCCGTGCGCGTCGCCGTCTGCGGCAACATGGTGAGCCCTCCGCTGGGTGAGACCATGGCACTCGTCGGCCGCGACGACTGTCTGGCGCGCATCGACCGCGCCCGCACGATGGCGCTGTAGTAGCTGCGCAAACGCATGTATCCGAGCCCCGTTCACCCGAGCGGGGCTCTTGTTTCTAAAGACGCATGGGATGGGAGGTACAGAGACTATGACCGAGCAACTGTCACTGTTTGGTTCGCCTGAACTGGAGGAAGCTCCGAAGTCCGCGGCCCCTGCCGCCGCCCCGGTGCAGCCCGAGCCTGCGCCCGAACCCATCGCCGCCTACGCAAGCGTGGTCCTGGACATTCCCACCCGTGCGCTGTCCGAGCCATTTGCCTACGGCATTTCGCAGTCGCTCGCCAACGAGGCCCAGATCGGCTCCACCGCCCTAGTTCATTTTGGCAACCGTGCGGCCGCGGGCTACATCGTCGACATTGCGCCCGAGATGGCCAACCTGCAAGGTAACGACGCTCTCGACCCCACGCGCATCAAGCCTATCGAGGCCATCCTCAGCAAGCCGCTCTTTAATGCCGAGGCCGCCCGCATTGCGCGCTGGATGAGCCGCGAGTACGTCGCGACGCTTTCCGAGTGCCTGCGTCTGTTCCTGCCGCCGGGCGGAAGCCCACGCGTGGTCAAGTGTGATGACGGTGTGTGGACGGTTGAGCGACCCGCCGTCAAGCCCATCCAAAACCGTTGGGTCATGCTCACACCCGAGGGCTTCGACTACACGCCGCCCAAAACGGCGGTTCGCCAGCGCCAACTTATCGAGGCACTCCAGTGCGGCCCGGTCACGACGCGCGACCTCAACCTGCTCTACAACAGCATGTCTGCCACCATCAAGGCGCTCGAAAAACGCGGCGTCGTGGTCGTGGAGGAGCGCCGTGCCTGGCGTGGCTGCAGCGAGCAGACCACGCTGTCCTCGGCGAGCGGCAAGGCCCCGGTGGCGCTCACCAACGGTCAGCAGCAGGCGCTCGCGCAAATCGAGCGCGCACGCCTGGACGCTCACGGTGACGTGGTGTTCGTCGACGGCGTCACCGGTTCCGGCAAAACCGAGGTCTATCTCTCCGCCATCGAGCGCGTGCTGGCCGCTGGCCGTTCGGCCTGCGTGCTCGTGCCCGAGATCTCGCTGACGGCCCAGACCGTCGGCCGCTTTCGCTCGCGTTTTGGCGAGACGGTCGCGGTCTTCCACTCGCGCCTCTCGGCCGGCGAGCGTTTGGACCAGTGGGACATGGTCGCCAGCGGTTCGGCCCGCGTGGTCGTGGGTGCCCGCTCGGCACTCTTTTGCCCGCTCAGCGACCTAGGCCTCATCATCATCGACGAGGAGCATGAGACCAGCTACAAGCAGGGTTCCAGCCCGCGTTACCATGCGCGCGAGGTGGCGGCCGAGATGGCGCGCCGCTATCGTTGTCCGCTTGTGCTGGGGTCGGCCACGCCCTCGGCCGAGGCGCTCGACCGCTGCCGCCGCGGCACGTACAACGGCGCCACCTGGACGCGCGTCGAGATGCCCGAGCGCCCAGGGCATGCGGTGCTGCCTACGGTCCGCATCGCCGACCTGCGCCGTGAGTTCGCACACGGTAGCCGCTCCATGTTCTCAAAACCGCTGATGGAAGGCCTTGAGCGCGTTGTCGAGCGTCGCGAGAAGGCTGTGCTCCTGCATAATCGTCGCGGCTTTGCGCCCTTCCTGATGTGCCGCGAGTGCGGCTGCGTGCCCACCTGCAACCACTGCTCCACCGCGCTCACGTACCACGAGCGCACGCACGCGCTGCAGTGCCACACCTGCGGATCGTCTTGGCGCGTTCAGCCCTATCCGGCGCCCACGAGCCGCTGCCCCAAGTGCGGCAGCCGCTACCTGGCGAAAATGGGCTTGGGCACGCAGCAAATCGAAGACGCGCTGCACCAGATGCTGCCCGAGGACGTCGCCATCATCCGCATGGATGCCGATTCCACGCGCGGCAAGGACGCGCACAAAAAGCTGCTCGAGCAGTTTGATGCCGCCGATTGCGCCGTGCTGCTGGGCACCCAGATGATCGCCAAGGGCCTCGATTTTCCCGAGGTCACGCTCGTGGGCGTGGTCAATGCCGATTTTGCGTTGAAGCTGCCCGATTTTAGAGCAGGGGAGCGTGCCTACGATCTGCTGGAGCAGGTGGCGGGCCGCGCCGGCCGCGGCGATCGCCCCGGTGAGGTTATCATCCAGACCTACCTGCCCGAGGACCCGGTCATTCGCGCCGTCGCCGAGCACGACCGCTCGATCTTTACCGACTACGACCTGGGCCAGCGTCGCGATGCTCTGTATCCGCCGTTCGTGCGCCTGGTCAACATCTTGGTGTGGTCGGCGAATCGAGACGATGCGCAGGACTACATCGGGCACATCGCAAAGCTCCTCAAGCGCCGCTGGCATGCGGCCGCGCCCGACTTTTTGCGGGCGGGGAGCGCCGTGCCGCAGGTGCTGGGCCCGGCTTCGTGTGTAATCGAGAGAGCCAAGGACCGTTACCGCTTCCATCTGCTTGTAAAGTCGCCGGTAGGGTACCATGTCTCTGATGATATCGACGCCTGCCTTAAAGAGGTGGGCTCCGTGCGCGGCGTGAGCGTGAGCGTTGACGTCGACGCCTATGATTTGATGTAACAACCCGAAAGGATGGCCATGGAAGCCAACGGAATCGTACTGTCGCCCGACCCTCGTCTGCGCCAGGAGTGCGCCGTCATCGAGGAGATCACCCCGGCGATTGAGGCGCTTGCCGAGAAAATGAAGAAGATGATGTTTGACAACGGCGGTTGCGGCCTGGCCGCCCCGCAGATCGGTGAGCTCATTCAGCTCGTCACCATCGATTGCGACTACAGCGACAAGAACGACTACGACCCGTACGTGCTCATCAACCCTGTCATTGTTGAGCAGAGCGACAACCTGGTGCCGTTTAGCGAGGGTTGCCTGTCCATTCCTGGCATTAGCTGCGAGATTGAGCGTCCCGATCATGTCGTCGTCGAGGCGTATGACCTGGATGCCAACCTGATTCGCTACGAGGCCACGGGCGACCTGTTCTGCGTGTGCCTGCAGCACGAGATCGATCATCTGCACGGCAATACCATGTTCGAGCGACTCAAGCCGATGCAGAGGATCAAGGCCGTCAAGGAGTACCAGGACGCCCTGGCCCGCGGCGCTCGACCGGGCGAGACGGAGTAGGTCGTCCGTCCCTGGGGTTGGCCGCCTATATATCATCCCGTGCTCAAACATTCTCGCTTCGCTGCGAAACTGCGCGCGGGACGATATATAGGCGGCCAACCCCAGGGACTACGTTATTCGGGGTCGGTTCGCCCGGGTGCCGTGGGCCAGGGAGGGGCGTCTTCGCTGATATTTGGTTTGTTGAGAGAGCTGCTTTTTATGCGGCTCTTTCTTTGGTTTTGGGTATATTTGTTCTTGTTGAACTGTTATTGCGGATGGGCTGGGGACTGGCTTTCCGCTGTTGTTTGTAGCCGTCTTGGCTCTGGTTTTGAGGAGACATTGGTTATGCGTATTGTGTTTATGGGTACGCCGGATTTTGCGGTGCCTTCACTGACTTCGCTTGTTGAGGCTGGGAATGAGATTGCGCTTGTCGTTACTCGTCCCGATGCTGTTCGTGGGCGTGGTAAGAAGCTTGAGCCTTCTCCTGTTAAGGCCAAGGCGCTTGAGCTGGGGTTGCCGGTTGTTGAGGCCAATCGTATGACGCCTGAGGTTGTTGAGGCGCTCCAGGCTGCGCAGGCGGATATTTTCTGTGTGGCTGCCTATGGCTGCATTTTGCCTGATGAGGTGCTGCATATGGCGCCGCTTGGTATTGTGAATGTTCATGCGTCCTTGCTGCCTCGTTGGCGTGGCGCTGCTCCTATTCAGCGTGCCATTCTTGCTGGTGATGAGGTTGCTGGCGTTTCCATTATGCGTATTGGGCATGGCGTGGATACCGGTGCTTATTGTGCTCAGGCTTCCACCTCGGTTGCCGGTAAGCATGCCGAGGCGCTTACGATGGAGCTTGGTGAGCTGGGCGGCAAGTTGCTCGCCGATACGCTTCCTTCGTTTACCGACGGTGCCGCTGTTTGGACCGAGCAGGATGAGGCGCTCGTTACCCATGCTGCCAAGATTTCCAAGCAGGAGATGCGTCTGGACCCTCAGATGGCGGCGCTCGATTGCGTTCGCCATGTGCTCGCTTCGTCCGATACCGCGCCTGCTCGTTGCGTGATTGCCGGCAAGACGGTGCGTGTGCTCGATACGGCGCCGGCTGATGTGTCGCTTGGCGAGGGTCAGGCGCTTGTTCAGGCCAAGCGTGTTTACCTGGGTCTTTCCGATGGTGCGGTTGAACTGCTCGAGGTTAAGCCCGATGGTAAGCGTGCCATGGCCGCTTCTGCCTGGGCTGCCGGCCTTCAGGGTGCCGATCTTACGTGGGGTGTTCTGTCATGAGTAAGCTTTCCCCCGCACGCAAACTTGCGCTCGATGTGTTGATGGAGGCCGATCGCCGCGGTATGTACGCACGCGACGTGTTGTCTTCCCGCGCTTCCGCCAAGGCCATTGACCAGCGCGATTCCGCTTTTGCCGCTCGTTTGGCGCTCGGTGTTGCCGCCACTCAGGGCATTTTGGACGAACTGCTCGATCAGTTTTTGGATAAGCCCAAAAAGGTCGCGCCGCGTGTTCGCATGGCGCTTCGCATCTCGGCCTTCGAGATGCTCTATCTGCATACGCCGGGTCGCGTAGCCGTAAGCCAGGGTGTTGAGCTGGTGCGCAGCGGCGCTAAGTCTGCCGCTGGCCTTGCCAATGCCGTGCTGCATAAGGTAGCGGATAACGTTGAGGACTTTGCCACGGCATCCGATGTGGATGAGTCCGAGCGCCGGTTAGTTCGCCTGTCGCGCCTGATGGGTCTGCCGCGCTGGCTCTGCGCCCGCATTATGGCGTCGTTCGACACGCCCGAGGGCGCGCTCAACTTTGCCGGCAATCTGGCGCCTGCGCCGCTCGCCCTGCACGAGAATGCGTTTGCGACCAAGCCCGATCCGTATATCTCGCAGCTCGTAGCGCCTGTCTTCCCGGGCTGCCATGCTCCGGTCGATGCGCAGGTCACGGTTGCTTCGGGCGTGTTTGAGCGTGCGGCGGCCGTGGCGTCGGACCTGAATGCTCAGCTTATCGCTACTGCGGCGACTCGTCCCGGCCGTTGCTTGGAGATCGGAGCCGGTCGTGGCACGAAGACCTATGTGATGATGTGCCAGGCCAAGCGTGCCGGCTACGAGCGCCAGCATACTGCGCTCGACCTGCATGATCGCAAGTGCGATCAGAATCTCGCGCGCCTGCATAAGGCGGGTATTTCGGGCGTTCGTACGGTTTCGGGCGATGCGTGCGAGCTCGATGAAGTGCTTACTTCCTTTGATGCCATGCTCGGTGAGCCTGCCCTGTTCGACACGGTGTTTATCGATGCGCCGTGCTCTGGCACCGGTACCATGCGCCGTCACCCCGAGATTCCGTGGCGTTTGACCGAGAACGATGTGACGCGCGAGCTGCCCAAGCTGCAGTTGACGATGCTTAAGGAAGCAGCCGCGCGCGTGGCTGCCGGCGGTGAACTTATATACGCCACCTGCTCGGTCTTTGACGATGAGAATACGCAGGTCGTGGATGCCTTCCTGGCTTCTCCCGAGGGCGAGGGCTTTACCGTGGCGCCGCTCTCCGAAGCTCAGATTCTGCAACTGTCCGAATATGACCACGCCAAGAGCCTCGTCACCCTGCGCCAAAACGACCGAGGCCTCTTCCAAAGCGTCCCCGTAAACGCCGACTCCTACGACGGCCACTTCTGCGCCAGACTCGTCCGCAACTAATGCGGAGCCCCAAGGGCAGCTAATTTGGGACGGGGCTTTTTTGACTACCCCGCTTGCAGGGTAGTCAAAAAAGCCCCGTCCCAAATTAGCTGCCCTTGCAATAGCAAATGGCCCCGCCATCGGTGTTGATCGCGGGGCCATTTTTCCTTAGTGGTTGTGCGGGCAGTTAGCACAGCAGCCGCTGGTGGCGCTGGTGCTGGAACCGCCGCTGCGCTGATCGGTGTTGTAGAAGCCACTGCCTTCAAATTTGATGCCGCTGGCCGAGAACGTCTTGGATGCCGGAGCACCGCAGCTGGGGCACACGACCTCGGGGGTCTCGGACATGGGATGTTCAACCTCAAACACGTTGCCGCAGCTCGAGCACTTGTAATCGTAGCGCGCCATAGTACTTCCTTTTCAGCACAAAGCGGGCAGATCGCTCTGCCCGCATAAATTCAAACGTCTGTAACTGTACCCTATATCGGGGGTTTTATCACGCTTCGCCCCAGAATCTATGGGTGTTGCGCAGGAGCTGTGCAGTTTTGTCCTCGGCAGCCTCGATGTCCGCCTCGTCAGCCTGCCAGGTCCAGTTGCCCGTGGCGACGCCCGGCACGTTCATGCGTGCATCATCGCCCAGACCCAGCACGTCCTGCAGCGGCATCATCACGAGCGGCGCATCACTTGCTAGCGCATCACCCATCAGCTTGGCCGCACACTCAACGCCGCTCGGCTCGTCGCCGCCCGCAAAGGAGCGCGTGCACCAACCGGCGAGCGTCGACGTGTCGTGCGTCGAGGTGTACAGAATCTTGCCCGGCGTGGGATGCACGCCACAGCGGACGTCGTAATCGCTAAACTCAAGCACGTCCATGCCGGGGAAGCCGCAGGTCGATGCCATCGCGCGAACACCAGGCGTCAAATAGCCCAGGTCCTCGGCGATAAAGTTGAGCGGCCCCAGCTCGTCGTAGGCAGTCTGGAACAGGTCCTTGCCCGGACCCGCCAGCCAGCGGCCATCGGCGCAGGCCTTGCCCGCGGGAATGCTAAAGTAGCTGTGGAAGCCCAGGAAGTGATCCAGACGAACGCGGTCGTACAGCGAGAACGCGCGACGCAGGCGGTCCATCCACCAGCGGTAGCCGTTCTCCTTCATGTGGTCCCAGCGGAAGGTGGGATTGCCCCACACCTGGCCCTCGGGCGCAAAATTGTCGGGCGGCGCGCCGGAAATCTCAATCGCCTTGCCGGTATCGGACAGCCAAAAGTTCTCGGGTTCGCTCCACGCGTCGGCCGAATCGTCCGAGACATACATCGGAATGTCGCCGATAACCTCGATTCCCTTCTTGTGCGCGTAGTTCATGAGTTCGCACCAAGCCAGGTCAAAGCGGTACTGCATGTACGCCTGCAGCTCGGCCTCGTCGTGGAAGCGCTTGTCGTCGATCAGGCGCTCGTTGTAGCGCCCGACATTGGCCGGCCAATCATGACGCGATTCGCCTTCAAAGTACTTCTTGACGGCCATGTAGACGCAGTACTTCTCGAGCCAATCGGCATTGCGATGTTTAAACGCGGTGTAGAGCGGGTCGGCATCCTCGCCACCGCGGGCTTTCCAGACCTTAAAGTCGGCAGCAAGCTCCTCGTGGCTCTCGGGCAGCAGGTCAATATTGCCCGCAAAGGCCGAAGGGCCAGCGTAAGGGGAGCGGAAAAAGTCCGTCGGGTTGACGGGTAGGACCTGCCAGTAGCGCATGCCCATGGCGGCCAGGTGGTCGATAAAGCGACGCGTGGGCGCGCCGATCGTGCCCGGTTTGCCGTCGTCGGTCGGCACCGAGGTGATATGACACACGACGCCCGCGCCGTGATCGAGCGGCTCCTGCAGGCGCTGCTCGGCGTGGTGATAGATAATCGACGAACCCAGCGGATACAGATCGAGCGTGACCGTGCTGTTGTGGATCACGCACTCGTGGCCGCTAATGATGTCGCTTGCACATTCGCCGAGCGCCGGAATCGTCACGCGGTGCGAATTGCGCAGGCTGCGGTTGATGATGACGGTCGCGGACTCGCCGTTCTTGCCCGTGCGGTTGTAGGCCAGCACCTCGTCATTGAGCGCGAACGCCCTGATCTCGCCGTCGATCATAAACGGCAGCGCGCGGCGCACGGCTGAGGCGTTCTTGACGATCGCGAGCGTGTCGAAGTCGTGCAGGTCTTCCTTGGTCGGCAGGGTGCGGCGGTTGCCCGGATCGGTAAGGCCCTCCAGGCCGTACTCGTCGCCGTAGTAGATTGAAGGCACGCCGGGGAAGGTCATCTGCATGAGCGTCGCGAGCCAAAAGCGGCTCTTGGCCAGGCCCATTGCGCCTTCGTCCAGACGCCATTTGCTGCGTTCGCACTCAGGCAGCTGTGACTCGTCGGGGCCGCCACCGAGCACCGAGATGATGCGTGGACGGTCGTGGCTCGACAGCAGATTGAGCGCGCAGGACAGAGCCTCGCTCGGGTAGTTCTCGCGTAGGGTCTCGATATCCTCGGCCGCCTGATAGGCGTTCTTGTAGCCCATCAAAAAGCCGATGACCATGTCGCGGAAGGGGTAGTCCATGGCGGAATCAAGCTCGGAGCCCTGCAGGTAGCGGCGCAGGTGGCCATAGCTAATCTTGTTAGAGGCGTCCTCCCAGACCTCGCCGAGCAGCAGCGCGTCTGGCTTTTCGGCAAGTACTGCCTTCTTGATCTCGGCCAGGAAGTCGTCAGAAAGCTCGTCAGCGACGTCCAGACGCCAGCCGTGAGCACCGGCGCGCAGCCACTTGCGGATGACGCCGTCCTTGCCCAAGAGCTTCTCGCGCACGAGCTCGGACTTCTCGTTGATCGCGGGCATGTTGCCCACGCCCCACCAGCAATCGTACGAGCCGTCCTCGTGGAAGGTAAACGCGTCGCGCCACGGCGAATCCTCGCTCTGCCAAGCGCCCACACCGGGGTAGTTGCCATAGCGGTTGAAGTAGATCGAGTCATCGCCCGTGTGGTTAAAGACGCCGTCCAGGATGATGGAAATGCCCAGCTTTTCGGCTGCCTGACACAGCTCGGTAAAGTCCTGCTCGGTGCCCAGGATCGGGTCGATCTTGGTGTAGTCGGCCGTGTCGTAGCGATGGTTGCTCGCGGCCTCAAAGATGGGGTTGAGATAGATGGCGGTAAAGCCTAGCTCGGCGATGCGGGGCAGGTCTTCCTGGATGCCCTTGAGCGAGCCGCCGTAGAAGTCCCAGGTCTTAATGGAGCCGTCCTCGGCGCGCTCATACACCGGTGGTTCGTTCCAATCCTCGACCATGCGGCGTTGAATGCCCTTGCGCGGTTTTTCGAGCTCGGCCAGCGTACGCTCGCGCCAATGCTCGTCGCGAGCGTAGCGGTCGGGGAAGATCTGATAGACCATGCCGCGCTCGTACCAAGTGGGACGGTTCTCGCGGTGCTTGTAGACGGTAATCTGGAAGGACGGAACCTCGGCGTAGTCGTAGGTTACGCCCTCGCCGCCGGTGCGACCTTGCGGTGCGCCCAAGCGGACCTCGGGCTGGCCCTCGATATTGCATATAAAGCTGTACCAGACAAGACAGGGTTCGGGGCACGGAAGCTCGCCGGTAAAGATGCCGTCGCCTTTGTGCTCCATGGGGATGAGGGTCTCGCCGATGCCGTCGACCCAGGTGCGCAGGGTAAGCGTTGCCTGGTTAGGATCGGCGTCCTCCAAAATCACCGAGAGCGCAACGGAAGTTCCAGTGGTCACAGCGCCAAACGGAGTGCGAAACTGCGGCAGGCGGCTGTTGTGAATCAATCTCATAGTACGGTCCAGTTCTATACAATCATGGCCAGCGGGCCATGGGCTTTACGCACAAGATGTAAGTATATCTGTTGTACACAGGGTGTATAAACAACATCCGTTTACCATCGGCGAACGGTTGTCCTAGAAAATCGTTTTACCACTCAAATCATCGCGATATTCAAAAATGCCTATACCGATACTATTTGTAGCCAACTAAAAGTATCCCGGTTTACTACGATAAATTGAATGATCTCAACCACAGTCATTTTGGGGATATCAAAACCGCAGGTAGAAGCGTTGTCAATTTCGACAATTACTCGCCGTGGTCGGCCAGAGTCATTTTGTCGTAGTAAACCGGCCCTCTTTTAATAGAGAAGTTTGACCAAGAAGAGGGCGCCTGGTTGGGGCGCCCTCTTTTGCGTTGAGGATTGAGTTTTAATCGTCCGGGTTAGCGGCGCTTGCGGGTGGCCGTTGCCTTGCGGACGGAGGTCTTCTTGGTAGGAGCCTTTTCCTCGGCCGGAGCGGCGGGGGAGACCGGGGTCTCCTTGGCGGGCTCGGGCTTTGCCTCGACCTTTGTCTCGGCCTTCGGAGCGGCCTTGGTCTCAGCCTTGACCTTGGTAGCCTTCGGTGCCGGTTCGGGCTTTACCTCGGGCTTGGGCTCTGCCTTGGAAGCTGCGGCCTTGGTCGTGGTCTTCTTGGCCGTCGTCGTGGTGCGCTTGCGCGTGGTGGTCTTGGCGGCGGGCTTGGCCTCCACGGTTTCCTCGGCCTTGGGCTCGACGAGCGTCTCCTCGATCTTGGCAGCAGACTTTGCGGCGGCCTTGGTGTTCGTCTTCGTTGCCGTAGTCTTCTTGGCAGTCGTAGCCTTAGCCGCGGTCGTCTTCTTGGCAGCGGTCTTTGCCGGAGCTTTTGCCGCGGACTTGGCCTCAACAGCAGGTGCCTCGGCCTTTACCTCGGGTGTGACCTCACTCTCGGCGGCCTTCTTGGCGGCAACGGTCGTGCGCTTGCGCGTAGTCGTTGCCTTGGCAGCGGTCGTCTTGGTGGCAGTAGCTTTGGTCGTCGAAGCAGTCTTGGTGGCAGTCTTCGCGGTCGTAGCCTTCTTAGCCGTCGTCTTGCGCGTCGCGGTCTTCTTGGCGGCAGGCTTCGCAGCCGGCTTGGCCTCGGGCTCGGGAGCAACCTCTGCCGTGGCCTCGGCCTTTATCTCGGGAGTAGCCTCGACCGGCTTCTCCTCAACCTTGGGCTCCTCAACAGCAACGGGCGCCTCAACAACCGGCTCGGCCACAACCTCGGGCTCAGCCTTGGGCTCCTCAACAGCGGCAGGCTCCTCGACAGGCCCCGCAGCCTCAGCCACAGCCGCCGGCCTCTCAATCTCCGGATGCATAAAGAAGTACAGGTCCAGATACTTATCGGCCGAGCGCGTCCAGCTAAAGTCCTGGCTCATGGCCTGCGTGACCAGCTGGTTCCAGGCGTCGCGGTTATCCCAGAACAGACGTGCCGCGCGGAAGACGGCGTCGCCCATCTCGTCGCCGTTAAAGTTGCTAAACGAGAAGCCCGTGCCCTCGCCGGTAAACTCGTTGTACGGCACAACGGTGTCCTTTAGGCCGCCGGTCTCGCGCACGATGGGCAGGGTGCCGTAGCGCATGGCGATGATCTGCGACAGGCCGCAGGGCTCAAACTTGGACGGCATCAGGAACATATCGGCGGCGGCGTACATACGCTGCGACAGCGCCGGATCGAACTCGATGCGCGCGGCCATGGTGCCGGGGTACTTGTCCTGGAAGTAGCGCAGGCCGTCCTCGTAGTCGCGGTCGCCGGTGCCCAGCACCGCCACCTGTACGCCGCCGGCCAGAATGCGGTCGAGCGCATACATGACCAGGTCCATGCCCTTCTGGCGCGTCAGGCGCGTGACCATAACCGTCAGTGGGCGGTCGTCGCGCACCTCGAGCCCGAGCTCTTCCTGCAGCTTGGTCTTGCACACGGCCTTGCCGGAGCGGTCCTCAACCGTGTAGTTCGCGGCAATGCGCTTGTCGGTCGCCGGGTCAAAGCCCGCCACGTCAATGCCGTTCAAAATGCCTTGCAGCGCGTAGGAGCGCTCGCGCAGCACGCCGTCCAGGCCCTCGCCAAACTCGGGCGTCTGGATTTCGCCCGCATAGGTGGGGCTCACCGTGGTGATGGCGTCGGCATAGCGCAGCGCGCCCAGCATGTAGTTGATGCTGCAGGCGTCGCAACGCAGCTGCGAGGCGGCCGCCGGGATGTGCGCCACACCCAGGATGTCCTCCATCACGGTGTCGCTAAACTGGCCCTGGAACGCCACGTTGTGGATCGAGAACACGGTCTTGACGCGGTCGTACAGCGGCAGGCCCTGGTAGAACTCGCGCAAGAACACGGGCGCCAGTGCCGTCTGCCAGTCGTTGCAGTGCAGGATGTCGCACTCAAAGCCGGCCGGCAGGTGCTGCAGGCTCTCGGTGATGGCCTTGGAGAAGAACGCAAAGCGCTCGCCGTCGTCAAAGAAGCCGTACGGATAGTCGCGCGCAAAGTAGCGCTCGTTGTCGATGAACATATAGGTAACGCCGTCGTGCTCGAGCTTCTCGAGCCCGCAGTACTCGTTGCGCCAGCCCAGGCTTACGTAAAAGTCGGAGAAGTGCTCCATCTGCGCCTTGTACTCGTCCTTGATGGTGGCGTACTTGGGCACCATCACGATAACTTCGGCACCGGCGCGCACAAGCGCTGCAGGCAGCGAGCCTGCCACGTCGCCCAGGCCACCGGTCTTAACAAACGGTGCGCACTCGGCCGAGGCAAACACGATCTGCATCTTTTTGCTGGTTTCTGCCATATTGTCTCCCATGTTGCTATTCGAGAATAGCCGCCAGGCGCTAACCGGACGGCTATTCTTACGTTTACGTGCGATTATGCGACGCCAATGTTAACGAGCGATGGTGGTATCGGAAGTTAACGGAGCCTTGCCCAGCACCAGGATGTTCTCGGGCGTGCCGCGAAGCTCGGTGTTGGTGGGCACCACGTTGTTCTTGTCCAGAATGGCGTTCTCGACGCGGGCGCCGCTCTTGATGATGCAGCTCTGGTTGATGATCGAGTTGGTCACCGAGGCGCCTTCCTCAACCACAACGCCGCGCGACAGGATCGAGTTGCGCACGGTGCCCTTGATGATGCAGCCGGCCGAGATGATCGAGTTGCACGCGTGGCTGCCGGTCGCGTAGCGCGAGGGCGGCACGTCGTGGGCCTTGGTCAGGATCGGGCGCTCAGGGTCGAAGAGGTGGTCGGCCACGGTCTGGTCGAGCAGGTCCATGCTGCGGCGATACAGCGACTTCTCGCTAAACACGCCCACGACCTCGCCCTTGTACTCGTAGCTGCACACGTCGATGTTGCCAAAGTCGCCCTGGAGTGCCTCGAGCAGGTCCAGATAGTCGGCGGCCTGGTAGTGATCGATGATCTCGAGCAGCGTCTCGCGGTTGACGATGCAGCAGTCCATGGACGCGTTGTCGCCGTACACGACGCCGGCGCTCACGCCCGTCAGGCGGCCGTTCTCGTTAATCTCGAGCTTGGTCTCGTCCTCAACGTTGCGCGTGGCCTTGCAGTACACGACGGTCATCTGGGCGCCGGAGTTCTCGTGCGCCTCGATGATGGTGTTGAGGTCCATGTTAAAGATGATGTTGGTGCCCATCATCACAACATAGGGCTTGTCCGAGCGCTGGAACAGCGTCTTGTTGGAGATGATGTCGCGCAGCAGGAAGCGCATGCCGCCCTTGGTGGTGCCATACGCGTTGCCGGGGACCATGAACAGGCCGCCCTTCTTGCGGTCGAGGCCCCAGTCCTTGCCCGAGCCGACGTGGTCGATCAGCGAGCGGTAGTTACCCGGCATGACGACGCCGACGGTCTTAATGCCGGCATTCATCATGTTGGACAGCGGAAAGTCGATCAGGCGGTAGCGGCCCAAGAACGGCACGGATGCGATGGGGCGGTCCTTGAGCAGCACGCTGCCGTAAGTCGAAGAGTAGTTAGCGGTGATGTAACCGATGGCCTTGCGATTGATCATCGGATCATTCCCCCTTCCCGATAACGACGTCATTTCCAACGACGGCCGTATCCTTGGTGGTATCGACAGAGCCGAGCTTCACGCCCTCTTCGACCGTGGAGTTCTCGCCCAAAATTGCGCGGCAGATGTGCGCGCCGCTCTTAACGTGCGCACCCGGCAGCAGCACGGAGTCCTCGACCACGGCGCGCTCCTCGATGATGACATCGGTCGAAAGGATCGAGTGGCGAGCGGTGCCGTAGATCTTGCAGCCGTTGGAGACCAGGCAGTCGTCCAGGCGGCCGTCCGGACCAATGTAGTGCGGCGGACGCGTGGTGATGTTGGACATGATGGGGAAGCTCTTGTCAAAGAGGTCGAACTCGGGGTTGTTGCCCAGCAGGTCCATCGAGGTCTCGTGGAAGCTGGCGATGGTGCCAACATCCTTCCAAAAGCCGTGGAACTCGTAGCTGTACAGACGCTTGTCCTCGCCGAGCAGCTTGGGGATGATGTCCTTGCCAAAGTCGTGGCTCGAGCGCTGGTCCAGGGCGTCCTCCTCGAGGGCCTCGATCAGCACGTCGGCCGAGAAGATGTAGATGCCCATGGACGCGAGGTTCGAATCGGGCTTCTCGGGCTTCTCGGTAAACTTGGTGATGCGGCCGTCCTCGGGGTCGGTGGTCAGGATGCCAAAGCGGCTGGCCTCCTCCCACGGCACGGGCATAACGCTCACCGTAAGGTCGGCATTGTTCTCAATGTGCGTCTTGAGCATTTTGCGGTAATCCATGCGATACAGGTGGTCGCCGGAAAGAATCAGGACGTACTTGGGGTCGTTGGCCTTGATGTAGTCCAGGTTCTGCGTAATGGCGTCGGCCGTGCCCGCATACCAGGCGCCGCCGGTCTGCGTCTCGTACGGTGGCAGGATCGACACGCCGCCGTCGCGGCTGTCCAGATCCCAAGCCTCGCCGGAGCCCACGTAGGCATGCAGCAGGTAGGGACGATACTGCGTCAGAACGCCCACCGTGTCGATGCCCGAGTTGGAGCAGTTGGACAGCGAAAAGTCGATAATGCGGAACTTGCCACCAAAGCTAACCGCCGGCTTAGCGATCTTTTGGGTGAGTGCCCCCAATCGGCTGCCCTGTCCTCCTGCGAGGAGCATCGCGATGCATTCTTTCTTACTCATCGATTTCTCCTTCTGTCATCGATGTTTCTAAATTCATTAGCGGCGGGCGCGGAGCCTATTCGCGCCCGCCGGGTAATGCCGTGCTGGCAAAGGGAGCTTGCGTGTGCCGCTACGCGTGCCAGATCTCGTCGCGGTACTCGCGAATGGTACGGTCGCTCGAGAACCAGCCGCTCGAGGCAGTGTTGAGCAGCGCCTTGCGGTTCCAGGTCTCCTGGTCGCCGTAGCTGTCCGTGAGCTTCTCCCAAGCATCCACGTAGCTGCGGAAATCGGCCATGACCAGGTCGGGGTCGTTGTTGTTCATGAGCTCGTTGTAGATGCTCTCGAAGTTGCCCGAAAGGCCCGCAAAGGTGTTGTCCTTGAGCTCGTCCATCACGCGGCCCAGACGCTCGCGGTCGCCGTTGAGGGTATCCCACGCAAAGTAGCTGTTGGATGCCCAGAGCTGCTCGACCTCGGGAGCGGTCAGGCCAAAGATGGCCTCGTTCTCGCGGCCGGCCAGGTCGGCGATCTCGATGTTGGCGCCGTCGAGGGTGCCCAGCGTAATGGCGCCGTTCATCATGAGCTTCATGTTGGACGTGCCCGAGGCCTCCTTGCCGGCCGTGGAGATCTGCTCCGAGATCTCGGCAGCGGGGTAGATGAGCTGGGCGTTGCTCACGCGGAAGTTGGGGATAAAGCAGACCTTCATGACCTCGTTGACGCGGGCATCGTTGTTGATGACGTCGGCCACGGAGTTAATGAGGCGGATGGTCTCCTTGGCGAAGGTGTAGCTCGAGGCAGCCTTGCCGCTAAAGATGAAGGTCGTCGGCGTCACGTGGAAGTTGGGGTCGGCGATGCGACGGTTGTAGATGTCCATCACCTTCATGATGTTCATGAGCTGGCGCTTGTAGGCGTGGAAGCGCTTCACCTGAACATCGAAGACGGTGTTGGGGTCGATAACCAGACCGGTCTCGGCCTTAACGTAGGCGGCCAGACGCTCCTTGTTGGCGCGCTTGGAGGCACCCACGGCCTTCAGGAACTCGGTGTCGTTCTGGAACTCCTTGAGCTTCTCCAGCTCGAAGGCGTCCTTAAGCCAGCCATCGCCAATGGCCTCGGTCACGAGCTTGGCGTAGGTGGGGTTGGCCTCGGCAAAGAAGCGGCGGTGCGAGATGCCGTTGGTCTTGTTGTTGAACTTCTCGGGCGTGAGGGCATAGAAGTCCTTGAGCACGATGTTCTTGATGATGTCGGAGTGGATCTTGGCCACTCCGTTGACGCTGTGGCTGCAGATCACGGACAGGTTGGCCATGCGAATCTCGCCGTCCCACAGAATGGCGGTCTGGCGCAGACGCTCCTGCCAGCCCTCCTGCGTGGTGTCGAACGACTCGTGCCAACGACGGCTGATCTCGTCGATGATCTGGTACACGCGGGGGAGGAGCTTAGAGAACGTACCGATGGGCCACTTCTCCAGAGCCTCGGGCAGGATGGTGTGGTTGGTGTAGCTCACGACCTGCGTCACGATGTTCCAGGCGTCGTCCCACTCGAGCTTCTTCTCGTCGATAAGGATGCGCATGAGCTCGGGGCCACACATGGCGGGGTGGGTGTCGTTGGTGTGGATGGCCACAAACTGCGGCAGCAGCTCCCAGTTCTCGCCGTGCTCCTTCTCAAAGGTGTCGAGCAGGCTGTAGATGCCGGCCGAAACAAACAGGTACTCCTGCTTCAGGCGCAGCAGACGGCCGTGCTCACCGGCATCGTTGGGGTAGAGGATGGCGCTGATGGCCTCGGCCTCGGCGCGCTCGGCGTCGGCCAGGGCATAGTCGCCGCGGTTGAAGGCCTCCAGGTCAAAGTGCTCCTCGACCGGCTCGGCAGCCCAGACGCGCAGCTTGTTGACGGTCTCGCCCGCATAGCCCACCACGGGGATGTCATAGGGAACAGCCAGGATGTCCTGCGTGTCCACCGTGCGGTAGAACGTGCGGCCGTCCTCCTCAAAGCCCTCAACATGACCACCAAACTTGATGGTCACGGCCTTGTCCTGACGACGGACCTCCCAGGGATAGCCGTGGGTGAGCCACTCGTCGGTGGTCTCGACCTGGCTGCCGTTGATGATCTCCTGCTTAAACAGGCCGTAGCGGTAGCGCATGCCGTTGCCATAGCCGGCAATGCCCTCGGCTGCCATGGAATCCAAGAAGCACGCGGCCAGACGGCCCAGGCCGCCGTTACCCAGAGCGGGATCGGGCTCCTGGTTCTCGATGGCGGAAAGGTCGAAGCCCATATCGTCGAGCGCCTCGGCGACCATGTCGCGCACGCCAAAGTTGAGCAGGTAGTTGTCGAGCAGGCGGCCGATCAAAAACTCGATCGAGAAGTAGTACACGCGCTTCTTGCCCTGGGCGGTCACGCGGGCGTCGCTCGTGGTGGCGACGGTGCGCGCCTTCTCTGCCACGAGCTTGGCCAGGGCGTTAAAGCGATCGAGGTCGCTGGCGGCCTCGACGCTCTTGCCGCTGATGCTCATGACGGCATCGCGATAGAGCTCGGTAAACTCCTGCTTGTTGTCGAAGATCTTATTCATACGTTCCTTTCCCCCGGGGATATCTCCCGGAACGGTTATGACTTACATCCTACGCCCCAGAGGGACGGGTAATTACAGCGGTAACGGCTTTGTTACGCGTCCTTAGCGGCCGACTTAATGGCGGCTGACTTTGCCTTGGTAGTTGCCTTTTTGGCAGCCGGCTTCTTAGCTGCGGTTGCCTTGGCCGGAGCCTTAGCAGCGGACTTCGCGGCAGCCTTAGCCTTGGTCGTCGTAGCCTTCGCCTTAGCGGGAGCCTTCTTGGCCGCAGCAGCCTTGGGCTTCACCGAGGACGTGCGCTTACGCGTAGCTTTCTTCGGCTCCTCAACCACCGGCGGCTTGTAGCTGCTGGGGCCGCGGCGCTTAAGCACCACGCCTGCCAGACCGGGCACCTTGATCTCGATGGAGTCCGTCTGCCCGTTCCAGGGATAGGGCTCGCTCGAGCAGGTGTAGGGCTCCTCGCCGGCGTATCCGCTACCACCGAACTCGGGACGGTCGGAGTCGAAGATGACCTCCCAGTCACCCTCGCGCGGCACGCCCACGCGGAAGCTCTCGTAGCTTGCCGGGTCAAAGTTGATCAAGATCACCAGGTCGTCGTCGATGTCCTCGCCCTGGCGCACAAAGCTCACGATGGACTGCTTGGAGTTGTCCGCATCGATCCAGGTAAAGCCATCATCGGTGTAGCCGCGCTCGTACAGGGCGGGCTCGGCGGTGTACAGGTGGTTGAGCGCCTTAATGAACGCCTGATGATGACGGTGGGTCTCGTACTCCTCGGTCAAGAACCACTGGATGGACTCGTAGTAGCGCCACTCGATAAACTGGCCGATCTCGTTGCCCATAAAGTTGAGCTTGGCACCGGGGTGCGTCATCTGGTAAAAGGCCAGCGTGCGCAGGCCGGCAAACTGGCGCCACCAGTCGCCCGGCATGCGGCCGATGAGCGAGCACTTGCCGTGCACGACCTCGTCGTGGCTCAACGGGCAAATAAAGTTCTCGGTAAAGGCGTACATGATGGAGAACGTGAGCAGGCCGTGGTTGCCGGGGCGCCACGGAAAATCGGTCTGCATGTAGTGCAGGGTGTCGTTCATCCAGCCCATGTCCCACTTGTAGTGGAAGCCCAGGCCACCGTCCTGCGGCGGATAGGTCACGAGCGGCCATGCGGTTGACTCCTCGGCCATCATCATCACGTCGGGGTAGTGCGCCTCCACAGCGCAGTTGACCTGACGGATAAACGCGCTGGCGTCCAGGTCCTCCTCGGTACCGTACTTGTTGAACTTCTTTTGGCCCGGATCGTCGATGCCAAAGTTGAGGTACAGCATACTGGACACGCCGTCCATGCGGATGCCGTCCACGTGGAAGTTCTCGAGCCAATACAGCACGTTGGAGACCAGGAAGGAGCGGACCTCGCCGCGGGCGAAGTCGAATTTATGCGTGCCCCAATTGGGGTGAATCTCGTGCTCAAACAGCATGTGGCCGTTAAAGGTGGCGAGGCCGTGGGAGTCGGCGCAAAAACCGCCGGGCACCCAGTCCATAATCACGCCAATGCCAGCCTCGTGGCATGCATCGATAAAGTGCATGAGCTGCTGCGGGTTGCCGTAGCGCGATGTGGCGGCGTAGTAGCCGGTCGTCTGATAGCCCCAGGAGCCATCGAAGGGATGCTCCATAAGCGGCATGACCTCGATATGCGTGTAGCCCATGTCGCGCACGTAGTCCACGAGCTCCACCGACAGGTCGTCGTAGGTGTAGAACTCGCCGCGCTGCGCGGGGAAGGGATCCATGGGGCCGGGGTAGTTGCCGTACTCGTCCGGCTCGCCCTGCGGCGCGTCGCCGTGGCGCTTCCACGAGCCAATATGCACCTCGTAGATGTTGAGCGGCTGCGACATGTGATTGTGGCCGACGCGGCGCTTAAGCCACGCGGCGTCGTTCCACTTGTAGCCGTCCAGGCTCCACAGCACGCTTGCCGTACCCGGAGGGCACTCGGCCTTAAAGGCGTACGGATCTGCCTTGTAGAGCTTTTCGCCCTCGTTGGTCTCGATCAGATACTTATAAAGCTGTCCCTGCTCGGCGCCAGGAATAAAGCCTTCCCAGATAGCGCTCGTATGCACGGGCACCAGCGGGTTGGCTTCCTCATCCCAGTCGTTAAATTCGCCAATGACATGGACGCTCTTTACATCGGGCGCCCAAACGCAAAAACGCCAGCCGCGCGTACGGTTCTGCGTGTCGGGGTGCGCGCCCATCTTTTCCCAGCTGCGCTCCCACATGCCAATGCCAAACAGATAGACATCGTCCTTAGAGAGCTCCGGTGCGTGCGGAGCGGCCTTGCGGGTAGCGGGCTTTTTTGCCGTTGGCTTTAGCTTTGTATCGCTCACGTTTGATCCCATCATGACGCGGCAGCGTGTTGCCTTGGTGACTAAATGCGAAAGGTCCAGGGCTGCACGAATCGAAGGGACGGCGATAGTTCTATGATTCGTTCCACCTCGCGTGCTCGGTGGAACTTTCGGCAGAAACTACCATAACACCTGTACATTACTTTTATGGAGGAAAGTGGTTTTGCGGTGGCTTTTAATCGGTGAGCGCCATGTTTATACCACTGGCAGATTTGCGATGGTAAAACTCTTGACAGTTTTACCAATTAGGGTTTCAAGATTGTTAGTTTGACGTTTGGTAAAACGTTTTTAGCAGGATGTTTACCATTTGACATCGAAAGGTTCGTTTATGTCCCAGACCGCCGCCCCCAACGTTGCTTTTATTTTCGATTGCGACGGCACGCTGGTTAATAGCACCCCCGTTTGGGCCTATGCCCAGCCCGAGTTATTGCGCCGCCACGGCGTTGATGTGACGGTCGACGATTTTGCCCAGTTTGAGCATCTTTCGCTCGAGGACGAGTGCCAGGCCTACCATGACACGTGGGGTATTGGCGAAGGCGGCGAAGAGCTGTATCGCGAGCTGAGCGAGATTCTCATCGATGGCTATTCCAAGGTGCCGCCGCGCGAGGGTCTTCTGGCATTTTTGGAGCAGGCGAAGGCGGCGGGCATTGCCATGTGCGTGGCCACGTCCACGCCGGCCGAACTGGTGCAGTCCGCCCTTGCGGGTGCGGGCCTTGATCGCTATATGGAGTTTATTACCACGACGGGCGAGGCGGGACGTTCCAAGCAATTCCCCGATGTATACGAGTTGGCGTTGCGTCGCCTGGAGGAGCGCCACGGCTGCAAGTTCGATCGCTCTTGGGTGTTTGAGGACGCGGTGTTTGGTCTTAAGAGCTCTGGTGCCGCCGGCTTTAAGCGCGTGGGCATCTATGACCCGCATGGCCGCATGGAGCACGAAGAGGTCCGCGCCAACTGCGAGATCTTTATCGACAGCTATGAAGAGCTGGATCTTGACCGCGTGCTTTCGTACGAGGGGTAGGCGAGAGCCGTGGCTTGCAAAGTATTAGTTGTTTGCGGCTCGCCGGTGGTAGCGAGCGCGGAGTTGTTGCGCCGCCTGGCAGGGGAGTGCGACCACATCGTCGCCGTGGACCGCGGCCTGGATGCCCTGCTGGGTGCCGGACTGAGCTGCGACGTCTACGTAGGCGACGCCGATACCGTGAGCGACGCCGGCCGCGCGTTGGTGGATGCCGCCACTGATTTTGAGGTAGAGCGCCACAACCCCTACAAGGACTACACCGATCTGGCGTTGGCGCTCGATTCCGTCCGCCGCCGCTGGTCGGGCGCCGAAGTAATAGCAACCTGCGCCACCGGAGGCCGCCCCGACATGGCCCTGTCCGTCCTGGGCCTACTGGCAGGCTATACGGACGCCCCTGTCTGGATCGCCGAAGACAAAGTGACGGCCCGCATCCTTCATGCAGACGAGTCTTGGACCATCCAGGGCGCCGAAGGCAAAACCTTCTCCATCATCGCCATAGCCCCCAACACAGAGGTAAGCGAACACGGCCTAGAATGGGAACTAGACCACGCCACGTTAGGCCTACTAGCCGACACCGGCATCAGCAACGTCGTCAGGTCTATAGCAACGATTGACGTCCACTCGGGAGTTGCAATAGCGTATTTGCTCCATCAGGGTTTTATCGGGACGGCGGATAAAAATAATCGCCTTGCAAGTGTTTGATCGCCCCGTCAGGGTTTTATCGGGACGGTGGATAGAAATAATCGCTCGAAGAGTGATTATTTCTGCCCCGTCCCAGGAAAACCCGTAAGTGCGAGAATCAACCCAAAAAAAGTTCTTGCATCCCTGAACACATTCCCCTATAGTATCTCCTCGTCACGGGGGCGTAGCTCAGCTGGGAGAGCGCTTGACTGGCAGTCAAGAGGTCAGGGGTTCGATCCCCCTCGTCTCCACCATCGTGAATTCAAGGCCACTCAATCGAGTGGCCTTTTTATTTGCATGCGATATCAAGTGGCTGAACTGCTTTTTTGCAAAATATGCAAATTGCTTTCCTGTTCAAGTTTATCTCCAGCGGAGACGGGATCGTCAACCTCGTCCCATAAACCGTACGCCCACACCCACGCACCACAAAAAGTTGCGCAATAACCCGCAAGTTCTGTACATAGTTTGTTAGCTAGATGCAATTCTTTTAACAACTCGCGCCGTCAGCCTTACAACTCAGGCAGTGCACACTAACCCACACACCCCCATAAACCTGCGTCAACGTGGGCAAGTTTACAAATTAACCCCCTTGAACGCGGTAGATGAACGATATGTTGCCCAACACACCGCAAAAGGTTAGAGCTGCTAACTGTGCTAGGATACCTAACGTTACATGGGTTCAACTGTGCTCACGGCTCAAGCAAGCCGCAAGGCGCAGGGTCGATCAGCATCCGGCCGTAACGGCGGTGCCAGAAAAACCACGAGCTCCAATAATGCTTGTCATGCGTTGTCGCATTGAAGTGCAACACGGACTTACGTTTCCGTAAGCAAATTAGAAGCAACAGCTGCATGCTAAAAACGCAGCAGTTATTCAGCTGTTTGCGAGCGGTCCAGTTTTGTACCCGCTTGACTGGGCCGCACGCAGCCAGCTGGGGACGCGGTCGTTTTTGCGATACACGTCCGCGTCTCTAGCAACTGCACGCATACATACCGTTCACGGTGGGGCAGAGCCACGTGCTTGTCTAACTGGGCTCAGGGTTTGAATATGGAGCGCCTTCGCGCACAAGCGCCCTGGCGAAGCCATACCCAAACCCCGTGAGCCACACGTAAGACAGCAAGGGGGTGGTGCTCGTGTGGTATGTGATCCAGGTCATTAACGGTCGCGAAGACGTAATGCGCGAGCGCATTGAGAGCGTGGTGCCGGCTGGTGCCATGCAGGAGCTCTTTTATCCCCAATTTCAAACCGAGATCAAAGTGCACGGCGAATGGGTCAACACGACCAAGCCACTTTTCCCCGGTTATCTTATCTGCGATACGGCAGATCCCCGCACCGTGCAACAGTATCTGCTGCGCATGGACGACTTTGCCCGGGTGCTTGCCCAGGACGGTCAGTTTGTGCCGCTGGCAAAAGATGAGGTCCAGCTCATTGGCAGTTTTACGCATAGGGGAGACCGCGTAGTGCCCATGAGCGAGGCCTTAAAAGACGGCGACCAGGTCGTAGTAACGGCAGGTCCGCTTCTGGGCCACGAAGGCCTTATCAAAACCATCAACAGACGCAAGAGCACTGCTTTTTTGGAACTCAACCTGTGCGGCCGACGCGTAACCACCCGCGTTGGCCTCGCGGTGCTTTCGGCCGAGCAGCGCACAATGCGCAATCTAAGAACAGCGATCGCCTAGTTGCAAGCGTGCAAGCGGACGAACGAAGGCGAAATAGTATCGGGGGGGGCTCTTGGAGCCTACGTTGATGTCCGTGGCGCAGGGCGCACAGGAGACGCGCACCGCCGCCACGGCGAATTCCATCCCTGCCGCAGCAGGTGCTGCGGGGGATTACCTTACAAACGAACGAGCGTACAAGATGCTGTGCGGTGCTAACTCTGGCATTAAGCCGGAGCTTTCTCGCAGACTGTACCGCACGGTCAAGCGCACGGTGGATATCATAGCCGCCGGCGGAGCACTAGTGTTGCTGCTTATTCCGGGTGCCATTTTGAGCGCGGTCATTTGCGTAAATAGCCCGGGCGCCGGTCCCCTGTACTCGCAATGGCGCGTGGGTCGCGTGCGCCGCGACGGTACGTTCGCCTTCTTTAAGATGTACAAGTTCCGCAGCATGGTGCCCAACGCAGACCAGATGCTTAAGGAGCTGCAGGCCCAGAATGAGGCGAGCGGCCCCATGTTCAAGATTAGCCACGATCCGCGCATTATCCCCGGCGTGGGCAATTTCATCCGCAAGCACAGCATCGACGAGCTGCCCCAGCTCATCAACGTGTTCTTGGGCCAAATGAGCCTCATTGGCCCGCGCCCCGGCCTGCCGCGAGAGGTTGCGCTCTACGACGAGCGCGCCATGGGGCGGCTGGCCGTGAAGCCCGGCTGCGGCGGGCCCTGGCAGGTCATGGGCCGCAGCTACCTCGGATTCAATGAGATGGTGAGCTTGGACCTCAACTACATACAGAACCGGAGTCTGAAGCAGGACTTCAAGCTGATATTCGGGACCATCAAGGCGATGCTCTCCGGAGAGGGGGCGGCTTAATGTCAGATACGCAACACATCTTCATTGTCGGCTCCAAGGGCATCCCGGGCAATTACGGTGGCTACGAGACGTTCGTGGATCGGCTCACTGAGTACCACCAGAACGTTAGCGGCATTCGTTACCACGTGGCCTGTGCGGTCGACAAGATGCCTGCTCAGGGCACGTTCGAGTACAACGGGGCTGACTGCTTCCGCATCCAGTGGCGCCCCCTTGGTGCAGCCCGCGCGATCTTCTACGACCTGGACGCATTGGACTGGTGCCTTGCCTACATCCGTGACCATTCCATCAAGCACCCCATTGTGTACGTGCTGGCATGCCGTATCGGGCCGTGGGCGGGCAAGTACGCCCGCGCCATCCACGTGCTGGGCGGCAAGCTCTACGTGAATCCCGACGGTCACGAGTGGATGCGTGCCAAGTGGCCCGCGCCTGTGCGCCGCTATTGGAAAGTCTCCGAGGGTGGCATGGTCAAGCACGCCGACCTGCTGGTTTGTGACTCCAAGAACATCGAGAAGTACATCCAGACCGAGTATACGCGATTCAAGCCGGCTACGACCTTCATTGCCTATGGTGCAGAGACGCGCCCGAGCAAGTTGGTCGATGACGACCCAAAGTTCACGGGCTGGCTGGCCGAGAAGGGTCTCAAGCCCAAGGGTTACTACTTAGTGGTTGGACGCTTTGTGCCCGAGAATAACTATGAGACCATGATCCGCGAGTTCATGGCGAGCGACTCCACGCGCGACTTTGCTCTCATCACCAACGTGAGCGACAAGTTCTTGGCCGAGCTCAAGGCAAAGACGCACTTTGACCAGGACCAGCGCATCAAGTTTGTTGGCACGGTTTACGACAAGGAGCTGCTGGCCAAGATTCGCGAACAGGCCTATGGCTACTTCCACGGCCACGAGGTGGGCGGCACCAACCCGAGCCTCCTCGAGGCGCTGAGCAGCACCGACCTCAATTTGCTGCTCAAGGTGGGCTTCAACGAGGAGGTCGCCGAGGACAGCGCCCTCTACTGGACCAAGGAGCCGGGCAACCTGGCCGCGCTCATCGACACCGCGGATGCCATGACGCCCGAGCAGATTGCTGAGATTGGCAGCCGCGCCAAGGCGCGTGTCGCTACTGCCTACAGCTGGCAGCACATCGCCAATGAGTACGAGCGCCTGTTCCTCGAGGGGCCGCAGGCAGTGAAGGGCGAGGGGGAGGAGTAAGTGAAGGTCCTCCTCGTCAACAAGTTCCACTATCGTAAGGGTGGCTCGGAGACCTACTACTTTGGCGTTGCCGAGGCCCTCAAGCAGATGGGTCACGAGGTCTTCTTCTTTGCCATGGAGTACGAAAAGAACTACCACTGCGACCAGGCAAAGTACTTTGTGTCCCACTCGGACTACAGTGGCAAGACCTCGGCCATTCAGAAGCTCAAGGATGGGGCGAGCCTCATCTACTCGCTCGAGGCCAAGAGGAAGTTCGAGGCTCTCCTGGAGGACGTGCAGCCAGACGTCATCCATCTCAACCTTGTGCATCGGCAGCTCACGTTCTCGATCCTGGACGCGCCCTACCTCAAGACACATCGCGTGCCGGTGGTGTTCACCTCGCACGACTATATAATGGTGTGCCCCTGCTACACCATGGTGAACGGGGAGGGTAAGAACTGCGATGAGTGCCTCAAAGGGAGCTTTGAGCCGTGCGTGCGGAACCGCTGCGTCAAGGACTCCAAGGCAAAGAGCCTGCTGGCCAAGGCCGAGGCCGACTTCCTTCGCTGGCACAAGAGCTACGAGAAGGTTGACCGAATCATTGCGCCGTCTAAGTTCATGCGCGACAAGCTCGTGCAAGGTGGTATCGCAGCCGATAAGGTTATGTACCTGCAGAACTTCCTGGCCGAATCTCAGATGGAGACGGGTGCGAAGGTCTTAAACCCTAACAAGTTTGATGACGTCGATCCCTACTTCATTTTCTTTGGCCGTCTTTCGAAGGAGAAGGGCGTCCTCACACTCGTGAGGGCATTCGTGGCCGCGCTTGACCGGCTTCCTAGAGACTGGAGGCTCAGACTGGTGGGCGATGGCCCGCAGCGCGAGGAGATAGAGGCACTTATCGCGCGGGAAGGTCCGGAGGCAAAGGCCAGGATTGAGCTGTTAGGCTACCGAGGCGGTGAAGAGCTACAGCGTCTGGTGGCAGGTGCACGCTTCTCCGTCATGCCTTCCGAATGGAGAGAAAACATGCCGTATTCAGGTATGGAGTCCCTTGCTGCGGGGACGCCCATCATCGGCTCGGACATGGGTGGCATTCCCGAGCTCGTGGTCGAGGGCGAGACGGGCTATCTATTCGAAGGCGGCAATAAGCACGAGCTCACGTTTTCGCTCGTTCGGGCCTCCCGTGTTGCTGGAGATACTTATCGCGCAATGCAGAAGGCCTGTTCGGGCTATGTGGCGTCCCATCTGGGAGCACGGGCCTACCTTCACTCGCTCGTGAGTTTGTATGAAGAGCTTGAGCACCGTTAGATCTACCAATCGGAGGAAACAAATGAAAGTCTCGTGTATAACCCGGCACGCTATCTCTAATTACGGCTCCCTGCTCCAGGCATATGCGACACAACGAGCGGTAGAGGGCTTGGGGCATGATTTCGAGATTGTGGACTATGTACCTGCTTGTGAGGACGTATCCCAGCAGGTGAGGACGCTTCTCTCGACAAAGCCGTCCTGGAACGGGAACCTGCTGAAGAAGGCTGTCTACAGACTTCTAAGGGAGCCTGAGACGAGGATGGCGGGTATACAGTTTGCGCGTGAGCGTGCCCAACTGCTTAAGATGAGCCGTCGCTATGCGACCCTTGAGGAGCTGAGGGCTAATCCACCTAAGGCCGATGTCTATATGACTGGAAGTGACCAGGTGTGGGGTCCCATCAGCTCCGGCACGTACGACCTGTCATACGCGCTTGAGTTTGCTCCCGAGGGCGCAAGGCGCATCTCGTATGCGGCAAGCTTTGGTAAGAAGGATATGCCGGATAGCGTGCGCCCCAGGTTCCGCGAGGACCTTCGGGCATATGAGGCCGTGTGCGTACGCGAGGATGCCGCACGTGAGCAGCTTGCCTCGTGGGGAATAGAGGCTGGACAGGTTGTCGATCCCACGCTGCTGCTTGATGGCGAGGCGTGGAGAAGGATGGCGGCACCTGCCCCGATGGGCGAGTACGTCCTCGTCTACCAGATTCACAGCGACCCGACGGTGGGGCAATATGCCGAGAAGGTTGCCAAAAAGCTTGGCCTGCCCCTGATACGGATCTCCGCAATCCTGCACCAGGCCTCACGCGGGGGCAAGTTCAAGTGGTTGCCGACGCATGCTGAGTTTATCTCGTATATCGACAACGCCGCATGCCTGATCACTGACTCCTTCCACGGTACGGCTTTTGCCATCAATCTCAATACGCCGCTGGTAGAAGTGCTGCCCAAGAACGGAACCTCGAGCAGAAACGTGAGCATCCTGCGACTCACGGACCTCACGGACAGAGTGCTTCAGGATCTAGATGATGTCGAGTTGGCAACCAAGCAGATTGACTTTGGTCGGGTAAACGACGTGATGGGCGCGGAGAGGGAGAAATCCCTGGCGCAGCTCAAGAGCATGATTGAGGAGTAGGGCATTGCCAAACGTTGGCACTAAGACAGTATGCAAGAAGGATATGTGCACTGGCTGTATGGCCTGTGTCGATTCATGCCGACATGGGGCGATAACCATTGAGGATACGATTGAGTCCTATAACGCCTACATCGATCCTATAAGGTGCGTGGGATGTGGACTGTGTGAGAGAACGTGTCCACAGATGGTATTACCATCTTCGTCCCGTCCTCTCGAGTGGCTGCAGGGGTGGGCGAAAGACACATCGCTCAGAATGTCGTCTTCCTCCGGGGGTCTGGCTACGGCCATCTCGGAGGCGTTTGTGTCGTCGGATGGCTTAGTGTGTTCGTGTGCACAGGAGGGCGGCGAGTTCCGGTTCCACCTTACTACTGATGCGGAATACCTGCGGAGGGCCCAAGGCTCCAAGTATGTCAAAAGCAATCCACTTGGTGCTTACCGCGAGGTTAGGGAGGCCCTGCGTGGTGGTCAAAGGGTTCTTTTTATCGGTCTGCCTTGTCAGGTTGCTGCGATGCGCAACTTCGTTGGAAGCCGTTTGGCCGATTCCCTTTATACTATCGACCTTATCTGTCATGGTTCGCCGTCTCCCAAGGTCCTGAATCGATTCTTGGAAGAGGCAGGTTATAACCTGCGTAATGGGCTGATACTGGACTTTCGGAAGAAAGTCCAGTATCAGCTCCGCTATCGTGGAGCTGAAACTGTGGGTAGGATGGGTGTTCGCGATCGTTACTCGATTGCCTTCCTCTCTGGTCTACCGTATACGGAAGGCTGCTACTCCTGCCGCTACGCCAAGGGTGATCGCGTCTCCGATATTACGCTTGGCGATTCATGGGGTAGCGAGCTTTCTGATGAGATCGCGAATGGGATATCACTCGCGCTTGTCCAGACAGACAAGGGTCGAGAGCTGTTAGAAATGGCAGACCTTGAGCTTTTGCCGGTGGATTCTGTCCTGGCTGTGGCCAACAATGAACAACTAGGACGTCCTTCAACGAAGCCTTCAGGAAGAAATGCCTTTATGGAAGGCTTTCGTAGCGGGGTACGGGTTAACCGACTCGTTCTCAGGGCGAGGCCAAAGGACTGCGCCAAGTTCTTGGTCAAGGATATATTGCTTGCACTGGGTTTGCTCAGGGGTTAACGCATCGAGAGCGTTTGCTTTAGGCATTAATGACAAAGGTAATCCATATGTTGAGTAATTCCAAGGTGCCAAAGTGCGTCGTATTAATGGCGTCATACAACGGCATCCCATTTATTTCAGAACAAATTGACAGCATTCTCTCGCAGGCTGAAGTTGACGTACGTCTTTTTGTCCGTGATGACGGGTCATCTGATGGTACTCGTGATCTTCTGCAGCGCTATGCAGATGAGGGTAGTCTGACTCTGTTCACAGGAGAAAACCTAGGACCTGCTTTAGGGTTTTTGACGTTGTTGCGGAATGCTCCCGAAGCTGATTACTATGCGTTTTCCGACCAAGATGATATTTGGGATAGCGATAAACTAATAACTGCGATTGAACAGCTTAAGAATCAGGAGAATTCGGCTCTTTATCATTGCAATTCAAGACTTGTAGATTCAGCTGGTAATGAGATGGGCCGGCTGACCTATGGGCAACAAAGGTGCATCTCGTATCGAGATAATGACCCTCTCAACCAGCTTTGCATTGGCTCACCTATGGGATGTACGCAGGTATTTGATAGGCGTATTTGGGAAGTTGTTTGTTTGCATGAGCTACCCCATCCCGTCATCATGCATGATAAGCTCATGGCAAATCTATGTGTGCTGCTGGGTTATCGGATTGTTTTCGATGCTTCTCCTCATATGGGATATCGCCAGCATGGTCGTAATGTGGTCGGTGTGAGTACTGATTTACCATCTAATGTGACTGAGAGAATCAATAGTTTTCGTTATCCGCGAGAGACTACTCTTGCAAAGCAAGTTACAGGACTTCTTTCAACTTATTCTGACTGCATTCTTCCTCCAGAGCGTGCTCTTGGAGAGTTGGTATCGAGAATGGATGCTTCTTTCATCGCTAGGTGCAGGGTTTCTTTCTCTTCGAGGCTGAATTTCGGCAGCCTACAAGAGGGCCTTTTCAACAGATCTCTCCTCTTGTTTGGGAAGCGATGATATGAGTAAACGCATCCCCAAGCCGCACAATAGTAGGTATGTCCTAGCGCTTGCCTTTTGCGACTATCTCAAGGACAAGACGGGAACACCCAAAGCGATTATGGCGAGTCAGCAGGCTATGGCGTCGCACGACATAAGTTACGTCTATCTTCACTCGGTTAAGAAGGCCCTATTCAGGGACGACCAGATGCTATTCTGCGAATTCGGGGTTACGGTCGATGGGGTGGAGGTTGGTGTTTTCAGTATTGCCCAGGTGTGCGAGGCCCTTTGCAGCTGGCAGAAAAGCGGCTTCAGCCTTCTTGAGCTTCATATCCACCACCTTCTTTACGTGAGCCTTGAGAAGATATCCGAACTGCTAAAAGTTACAGGTAAAACCCCAGTCAGGGCCTTTCTCCATGACCATTACCTGTGTTGTACAAGCTATAACCTCCAAAGTGGGAGCGGCTTTTGTGGCAGCTCAAGGCTCGGTGATACTCCCTGCAAGAAATGTCCCCACTTCAGCAACAGCCTTCGTGTGGAGTCGAAGATTCAAAGGCTGTTGGACTCCATCCAAAATCTCCGTTTTGTTGCACCTTCGACCGATACGAAGAATCGGTTTCTCTCATTCAGGCCCCAATACGTGGGCCTTGTTGATGTAATACCGCACCAAAAGCTGCTTGGAGAGTATCTGGGCAACAGACGTCCTCTGAACGCAGGGGAGCGCATCAGAGTTGCCTTTCTGGGGATGCCGAGGAAGACAAAGGGCTGGGAGACCTGGCTTCGCCTCGTATCGGCGGTCGATGAACAAGAGTACGAGTTCTTCGTCTTCAACAGCTCGAACGATATGTATCCAGGGATGAACAAGCGGTTTGTCGAATTTGATGAGAAGCACCCTAATGCCATGACCGACTCTCTCAGGGAGTGCGAGATTGCCATCGTTGTCATGTGGCCATCTTGTCCGGAGACCTATAGTTACACCTGTATGGAATCTTACTCCGCAAACGCTTATACGATTTCGAGTGCATGTGCAGGCAATGTCGCCGACTTTGTTGTTGAGCATGGGTCCGGTTTGGTGCTGAATAGCGAGGAGGAGCTAATCGGGCTGTTTAGGGATAAGAGTCGGCTTATCAGGGAGGTCAATCGTTTTAGGAGCGGAAAGCCTGGTCCTCTCGATCTTGTCGATTCAGATGAGATCGTCGACCTGCTTCCATGCTCCTCGGTAGGTCTCAATATGGGAGTTCACATGCACACGAGGCTGATTGAACGTGTGCTGCTGGAGGTACTCAATGCAAGATCATAGGCATGTTAGGCTCGTTATAAATAAGGCGGAGGAGCGGGCTGGTCGAAGAGGTCGTTGGTATCTCCCTAATAAGCAAAGCGTTCTAACCGTTTGCATGGGTGACCTGGCGGATGCGACGATCGTTATAGGTATCTTGGCGCAGGTTTTCTTCCTTGAGTACTATGGTCTGGGGCGATACCTCAACTGGGCAATTACCAGCTTAATTTGTGTAAGGGCGCTCTTCTCCGGATGGAGATTTAGCGGTAGAGCGCTACAACTTGGGCTGATTACCGTTGCAGGGTGGCTGTCTGGTGTCCTCTTGGGTGGCAATATGGAAACGTTTAGGGCGAATATTTTGCTGCTCCTCTACCCGTTTGTCTATACGCTTTACTTCTTTCTTTTGGTTACCAACAAGAGGGACTTTCTTCTTGGACTCTTTGGCGCAGGTTTTCCAGTCTTCAATGCCATGCTGCTTCTCAACATGGCGGTCATGTTTATCCAGTACTCCACCCATGGGATGATTGCTGCGACAACGAACGACATCAGCTACTTCGAGGACAATATCTCCGGTATGTTCTCTTATGCGTCCGTCCACGCGGTGGCCCTTTACACCTCGTTCGTCGTGCTCTACAACTTCGTCTGGATTAGGAAGCTTCGGGGTCCTCTCTGGCCATCCCTTGCCATCGCTTACAACGTCTGCCTTATCGTCGTGTCCCTCTATCTTGCGACACTCAACGATAACAAGGCGCTTTTCATAATCCTTCCTCTCGTTTTGGTGATGTTCTGGCTTATTTCAGTCATGAGAAGAGAAGCGGATGTTTCAGGTCCACTCTTTTGGCTTGCCGCCTTGTATTTCGTCCTAACAATTGCATACGCCTTGGTGCCCGCGTTCCAGAACTTCGTTGATACGCAAGTGTTTGGTGTGTTCGAGATGGTTGGTAGTTCAGCTTCCATTGGTACTGGTGCCGACGGCAGTAACGAGAGGATTGCTATCATCGGCTTCGCTCTCTCGAGGCCGGCTACATGGAGTCTCGGAGAGGGTCTTGGAGCATCAAGCTTCTACGCGTCCGGATTCATGTCGTTTAACCACTTTGGTCAAGCGGATATGGGGTCTTTCTTGATTCTCATGGGGGTTTGGGAGACGGCAGCGTATGTTGCGTTTTTCCACTCCGTGGTTAGTGAGTTTATTGAGAAGGAAAAAGGATCTAATGGCTTGATTGTTCGTTTGCTCCTTTTGCTAACAATTCTTATTAACTTTTTGTATACGCAGTGCTTTACAAGGGTGAACTGCTGCTTGTGTCTACTGCTGCTCTGTGGAGCGCTGGCTTGGTCGTGGAATTCCTCGGCGGCAGACTATTTGATTATTGATAGAGACGAAGAACAGGTTTGAACATGAAAATAGGCATTTCCACATTTACGCATGGGGACAACTATGGACAGAGGCTCCAGAACCTTGCTGTCCAAGAAACTCTCAAACTCTCGGGTGCAGATGTCCTTACGTTCAGACAGAAGGACTCGAGATCAGCCAAATACAAGCTCGAGTCCTTGGCTTCGCTCATTCCAAAGGGGCTTGCCGTTGCCCACATCCAGAGGCATCGCGCGTTTAAGGAATTCAACTCCCATAATATTTCCTTTAGCAGGGAGGTAATATCTGACTCCAACCCTCCACGTGACATTAAATCCTATGACTTTTTCGTCGCTGGGAGTGACCAAGTTTGGTCTCCGTATTCCCCTGACGCCAACTCCACTATGTTTCTCACGTTTTCGCCAAGAGAAAAGCGCATTGCTTTTTCGCCAAGCTTGGCAGCTCCGACGATTCCCGAGGAGAAGCGTGAGCTATTCCACAGCTATTTCGAAGGGTTTGATAGGCTGTCCGTTCGTGAGCAGAAGAGCGCCGAGCTTATAAACAGTCTGTACGGCTTAAAGGCCGAAGTGTTGATTGACCCAACACTGATGTTTGACGGCTCCTGGTGGGAAAGGTATGAAAAAGAGCCGCACTGCGGACTTCCAAAAGATTATGTATTGACGTACTTCCTCGGGAGTGCAGCTTACGAAGAGAGGGTTGCCGAAATCTGTGATTCACTTAGCTGCAAGAGGGTCGATTTACTAGGGGATGCGCGCTGCTACGCCCTCGGGCCTTCAGAGTTCCTCTATGCCATCCGTCACGCAAAGCTTGTAGCGACGGATTCATATCACGGCTCAATTTTCTCGATCTTGTTCGGGAAGCCGCTGATTTATTGCCCTCGCGAGTCCGCTGGTCCAGATATGAGCAGCCGATTCGACACGCTAGCCAGCGAGCTGGGTGTTTCTTTCGTTGAGCGGTCAATTCTTTCTGTACGCGATTCGGAACTGCTCGAAAGTGACTATTCAAAGGCGTATGGCAGGTTGGCAGCTCAGAGGAAGAGCGTTGTTGAATTCCTCGATAGATGCGGATTGAGCATTCCCTCGGAGGTCGCTCGTGGCTAGCCAGCGTAAGGCGGGTGCCCTCCTGGGCTACGCCAACATCCTCGCAAAGAACCTCGTCAACCTCGTCTACACGCCGATGCTACTGTCCTACGTGGGGCAGGCGGACTACGGCGTCTTCCAGAGCTCGAACTCCTTTGTCTTCTCGCTGACGCTCCTGTCCTTCGGCTTCTCCGAGGCCTACGTGCGCTTCTACACGCAGACGGTAGCGCACGGCGGCGAGCACGACATCCGGCACCTGAACGGCATGTACCTCACGCTTTACGCCGCCGTCACAGCCGCGGCGGTCGCCCTCGGCATGGGCTTCTCCGCAAACGCCGGCGCGGTGTTCTCGGCCGGGTTCACCGAGGCACAGATCTCGCTCGCCCGGGAGCTGCTAGCCATCATGACGCTCAACGTCGCCTCGACGTTGTTCACAGTCGTGTTCAATTCCTACATCACGGCGCACGAGCGCTTCGTCTACCAGCAGACCAGGCAGCTTGTCACCACGCTTGCGACGCCGCTGTGCGCCTGGGCCCTGCTGACCGCCGGTATGGGGCCCGTGGGCGTTGCCCTAGCACAGCTCGCGGTCAACCTCGTCCTGCTCGCCCTCAACGCGCGCTACGCCATCGGCGTGCTGGGCATGCGCTTCGAGCTCAGAGGCGCCGACTGGGGCGTCATGCGCGGCATCGCCGCCTTCAGTGCCTGGATCTTCGGCAACCAGGTCTGCGAGATGGTCAACCAGAGCGTGCCCAACATCATGCTGGGGGCCATCTCGGGTGCGACTGCGGTATCGCTGTTCGCGGTGGCCGTGAACATCCGCCAGGTCTTCTACTCGCTTTCCACCACGATGTCGAACGTCTTTATTCCGAAGGTTAACCGCATCGTCGCCACATCGGACGACAACGCCGCACTCACCCGCCTTATGACGCGCGTGGGCCGCTACCAGATGGTGCTGTTTTGCTGGGTGTACGGAGGTTTCACTATTCTCGGGAAGTTTTTCGTGACGAGGTGGGCGGGCCCGGGCTTCGCCGGGGCCTACTGGCTCGTGCTCGCCATGACGCTGCCCGTCATGGTACCCCTCTGTCAGAACGTCGGCATCGAGATCCAGAGGGCTAAGAACATGCACCACGCCAGGAGTCTTGTCTACCTTGCGATGGCGGTCGGGAACGTCGCCTTCACCGCCGCGGGGGCTCCGGCGCTGGGGGCCTGGGCCCCCGCGATTGCCTACGTCGTCAGCATCGTGCTCGGCAACGGCCTGTGGATGAACTGGTACTACCAGGCCCGTGTTGGGCTGGACATGGGCTACTTCTGGCGTCACAACCTGCCCGTCTGCCTCGCCGGCGCCGCGGTGACGGCCGTCCTGCTGCTGCTCGTGCGACTCGCCCCCGTCTCGTCCTGGGCTGGCTTCCTCGCCTGGGGCGCGGCGTACACCGTGCTGTTCGCGGCTGCAATGTGGCAATTTGTTCTTGGTTCCGAAGAGAAGGCTGGTATTACCGCCCACCTTCCATTCCTCCGTTAGGGGCTGCGCATGTCTAATCCTGAGATTCTTGAACTCGGAGACGCCTGCTGTAGCTGCAGCGCCTGCTCCGCCGCCTGCCCCAAAGGGTGTATTTCCATGGAACGGGACTGTCTTGGCTTTTCCCGCCCTATGGTGGATATCCTGACCTGCATCGGCTGCGGTGCCTGCGAGCGAGCCTGCCCAGCGATAGGGGAGCGATTTACCGACCAGCTGCAATCTGTCTCGTGGGCGAAGGCCGACGCTCCTGAGCTGCTGGACCGATCATCATCTGGCGGCATGTTCGGGCTCCTCGCTCATAAGGTGCTATCAGAAGGTGGTGTCGTCTGCGGCGCAGCTTTCGATGAGAGATGCCGTGGGGTCCGTCATATTCTTGTTGAAAGCGTTACGGATCTCGATGCCGTCATGCGTTCCAAATACGTGCAGAGCTCCATTGGGAAAGAGGTGTACAGGGGCGTTCGCGAAGCAATCCGTTCCGGTCGACGCGTCCTCTTCGCCGGCACCGCCTGCCAGGTCGCAGGAATGAGGGGGTATCTCGGAAAGCTCTGTGAGAGTGACCTTTTTCTTTCCGTCGACGTCATCTGCCACGGCGTTCCCTCTCCGGAGCTCTGGTCGCGTTGGGTCGACTACCGTAGTGAGGCCTTCGGGTCGGACGTCTGCGACGTCAATATGCGGAGTAAGACAACCGGATGGTTGTCTTACTCCGCTATGTACAAGCACATAGCGGAGAAAGACAACACCGGGGACACCGAGTCCCAGGTGTTTGGCGAAGACTGGTACATGAAAGCGTTTCTGGCCAATGCGAGCCTTCGCTCGTCCTGTCTGGCATGTCCCGCAAAGCGCTCCGGCGGCGCCGATATCACGCTCGGTGATTTCTGGGGTTTCCAGAATATCCATCCCGAGGTCGACAACTCCAAGGGTGTGTCTGCCGTCCTATGCAATACTGAGAAGGGCGTGCGGGCATTCGAGACTATTTCTGGGCATACTGTAAACGGTCCGGCGACGCTTGACGAGGTAATCGCGGGCAACCCTAGCCTCGTCCGTTCTGTTGAGCCCTATCCAAAGCGCGATGAGTTCTTGAACGACGTATCTGCTGGGCTCACCATCCCAGATCTCATGGACAAGTGGGGCTTCCGTCCCACTTTCTGGCAGCGTGTCCGCGGCAAACTTGGCGGTATTAAACGCCGACTAAAGAAACTCGTTGGAAGGCGTGCCTAGATGGCCAAGGATCGATTCCTTCAAGCTCTTCGTGGGCTTGCGATTGCCGCAGTGGTGCTTACCCACTGTCTTCCTCAATGTGCCGTGTCGATCGCCTTTCGCCCATTTCTCAACTTTTCTGTTGCGTTGTTCTTGTTTTTATCCGGTGTTCTTACCGACGAGCGCAAATTTAATGCGGGGGTGTTCCTATAGTTTTGTCAACGGTTTTCTCCATTGAGCAACCTAGATTCGAGCGACCTAGATTCTTTCCATGTTGGCGCCAGCCCATCGGCGCGGCAGCTCTCTTCCATTTTTGCGGGGCTAGGCCGCGCAGGGACCTTGTCCCGCATGAGCGCGTAGATCACATTCAGCCTCTTCCTCGCGACCGCCTTCAGCGCCTCGCAGTGGAACATCTCGCGGTCCCTCTACGCGCGGTGGTACCCATCGAACCTGTTCCATGAGAATATGAGCAGGTTCTTCAGCCTCTTGTTTCCCCGCCTCGACGCCGCCACCGACGCTATCGAGGTCCCGGACCTGCGGTTCCTCGGGGCGATGCCCGGGTCCGTCAGTGGGCACGCGTGGGTGCCGTTCGACTCGGGCAAGGACGCAATCACGGCGTCGAGGCGCGATGCCTCCTCCATCGCCTCTGATATACGCCTCGCATTATTTTTCTTAATCTAACAGTTAAGGAGGCGGTTGCTTTTTAGCACACTCCTTCGCTGATACCTTTCGCTAACCGCCCTGATGGTTTCAGCCAAACATAGAATGCGCCCGGGCGCCCACCTGCTTCTTTGTTTGGCGATGATTCTGTCGGGTTATTCTCCATAGCGGCATCTTGATTTACTGCTTCCCGTATTGAAGGGCTACTACCATGGAACACCTAGTACTTAATGATAATTCAGGTGATGGACTTGATGACTTTATTTCAGGCTTAGAGGCCGAGACTGGTTTTTCGTGGCATTTGGCTAATTGGATTGCAAATCAGCCTAGAACGGGGCTTATGTCCGAAGTAAAGCGTTATATGCGATATATTTTTAAGCCCTTCAAACTGGTTACAAATAGTCATATCGAGTCTATTGTGGCTTGGCAGCAGTTTTATGGAGTTTCTTACGCATTTTGGAACCGTCTCTTTCGTAGTCGCAAAAAGAGTCAGCTGACTATCATGACGTTCATCTATAAGCAAAAACAAGGACTTGCTGGCAAGTTATTTCATTTCTTTGTAAATTATGCTATTTCTAGTCCCTATGTTGATACCATTATATGTACGACGTCATCTGAGTGCGAGAAATACAGAAGAGCATTCCCGGATGCAGCCCATAAATTTGTTTTTACGCCAATCTCTGTAGTGGATGCCGCGAAGGGACGTGTTGGGTCTTCGAGTCCCGAGCCAAATTCGGTTATTGCGGCCGGAAGAAGCAATAGGGACTACGATTTCTTAATTGAGGAATTAGGAGGGACCGATTATAAGGTTGAAATCATCGACGACTCGTTCTCGAGTCGGAGGGAGGTTCCTTCAAATATCCGTTTGATTTCAAACTTGCATGGTGAGAAATATCTTGACCATCTGGCCAATTGTTGGGCCTGCGTCATTCCAATCGATGATCCCACCGTCGGCTCTGGACAAAGCGTATTATTACAGGCTTGGGCTTTGGGACGTCCGGTGCTTTGCACGCGATGTGAGGTACTCGAAGGTGACTATGTCCACGCTGGAGTTGATGCTTTGGTGGTAGACAAAAAGCCCGGTGCTATGCGGCAGGCGCTTGATGAGCTGCGCTCCGATTCTGCTCTTTGGGAAAGTCTTTCTAAGACAGGACGTCAACAAATGGAAGCATCTCATTCTCTCCGAGCGCTGGGAGAGTTCGTTGGTGGCACCTTTTAAACTTTTAGGGCCTCATAATCCTATGTTCTAGCAACTAAGAGGGAAGGATTATGTCAGAAAAGAAACTCAATGGCACCGTTATTCTCACTACAGGAACGTCCCCCAGTACCTGATCGGCGCCATCGTGGCATCCAACCGAACACGCAAGGACCTTGTGGCCGACGAGGTGCTCCAACCCGTCAACCAGCTCGTCTACTCTGGCACTGCGGCGCCCACCGTGGGCGTGTAACGACTCACGATTAAGAGCTCGCTCGGACAACTTCAGAGCGAGCTCTATTCAGGGTATCATGAAGCGCGTGAAGGCCAAGGGCGTGCCCGTGGTGATCTAACAGTCCACGCTGGACGCTGAGGACTTCCTCGGCAGCAAGGTAACGCACGACCTGGAGGACTTCAAGTCGCGTTGCCAGGTCATCGTCGCCAACAGCTGGAACGATGACCTGGCCGATGTGGCGGGCAAGGTGCACACGAGGGACTTGTTCAAGAGGGACCAGATAGTCCCACCTGGGATTCCTGCCGGGCTTTTACATGAACTATTTAGAGATTTCGGTAGTCAATAGCACGGTGAAAATGGGCTGCGGCTTCAGGAACACGGACAATCTCATAGCGCTGCTGATGCTGAGATGCTCGGACGCAAAACTGCAGCTGCCGTGGAATCAGTCTGCGCCGATTAGAAAAGCGGCTTAGTGAATCAGGTCCCAAACCACACAAACTACCGAAGTCTCAGTTGTTTAGCAAAATCGGATACCCGAATCTTATTTATCGCTCGATTTAAAACGCACTTCGATTGTAAAGGACAGATTAAATGAAAGGCATCATCCTCGCTGGCGGGTCCGGCACGCGCCTGTACCCGCTCACGCTCGTCACCAGCAAGCAGCTGCTGCCGGTCTACGACAAGCCGATGATCTACTACCCGCTCAGCACCCTCATGCTGGCGGGCATCAAGGACATCCTGGTCATCTCCACGCCGACCGACCTGCCCAACTTCGAGCGGCTGCTCGGGGATGGCTCGCGCTTCGGCGTGAGCCTCTCCTACGCCGAGCAGCCCTCGCCTGACGGCCTGGCGCAGGCCTTCACCATCGGCGAGGAGTTCATCGCCGGCGAGCCGTGCGCCCTCGTGCTGGGCGACAACATCTTCTACGGCAACGGCCTGTCGCGCCACCTGACGGGCGCCGTCCAGAACGCCGAGTCGGGTCGCGCCACGGTCTTCGGCTACCACGTGGACGACCCCGAGCGATTCGGCGTCGTGGAGTTCGACCGCGGGGGGAGGGCCGTCTCCATCGAGGAGAAGCCCGCCGAGCCCAAGAGCTCCTACGCCGTGACCGGCCTGTACTTCTACCCGGGCGACGTGGCCGCCAAGGCGCACGAGGTGAGGCCCTCCGCCCGCGGCGAGCTGGAGATCACCACGCTCAACCAGATGTACCTGGAGGAGGGGACGCTGTCCGTGGTCACCCTCGGCCGCGGCTACGCGTGGCTGGACACCGGCACCATGGAGTCGCTCCACGAGGCGGCGGAGTTCGTCCGCGCCGTCGAGCACTCCCAGGACCTGCCGGTCTCGGTTCCCGAGGAGATCGCCTGGGAGAACGGCTGGATCGACACGGCGGCCCTCGAGGAGGCGGCCGCGGCCTACGGCAAGTCGGTCTACGGCCAGCACCTGAAGAAGGTCGCCGCCGGCGAGATCGTCAACAGCCCGCGCGAGTACTAATCGAATGACTGGAGATAGAAACATGTCTGAAGAGCTCTTCGAGCCCAGGAACATCATCGTCACGGGCGGCTGCGGCTTCATCGGCAGCAACTTCGTGCACTACGTGGTCAACAACCACCCCGAGACGCACGTCACCGTCCTGGACAAGCTGACCTACGCCGGCAACCCCGAGAACATCGCCGGGCTGCCCTCCGACCGGGTGGAGCTCGTGGTGGGCGACATCTGCGACGCCGCGCTGCTGGACGAGCTCGTCCCCGGCCACGACGCCATCGTGCACTACGCCGCCGAGAGCCACAACGACAACTCCATCGCCGACCCGGAGCCGTTCCTGCGCACCAACGTGGAGGGCACCTTCCGCCTGCTGGAGGCCGTCCGCAAATACGGAATCCGCTACCACCACGTCTCCACCGACGAGGTCTACGGCGACCTGGCGCTCGACGACCCGGCCAAGTTCACCGAGGAGACGCCGTACAAGCCGTCCTCGCCGTACAGCTCGACCAAGGCGTCCTCCGACATGCTCGTCCGCGCCTGGACCCGCACCTACGGCCTGCGCACCACGATCTCCAACTGCTCCAACAACTACGGCCCCTACCAGCACGTGGAGAAGTTCATCCCGCGCCAGATCACCAACATCATCGACGGCGTCCGCCCCAAGCTCTACGGCCGCGGCGAGAACGTCCGCGACTGGATCCACACCGAGGACCACTCCAGCGCCGTCTGGGACATCCTCACGAAGGGCCGCATGGGGGAGACCTACCTCATCGGCGCCGACGGCGAGAGGAACAACATCACCGTCCTGCGCATGATCCTCGAGGCGATGGGAAAGGACCCCGAGGACTTCGACTGGGTCGCCGACCGCCCCGGCCACGACCGCCGCTACGCCATCGACAGCACCAAGCTGCAGCGCGAGCTGGGCTGGAGGCCGGCGCACACCGACTTCGCCGAGGGCCTCAAGGCCACCATCGACTGGTACGTCGAGAACGAGCCCTGGTGGCGCCCGGCCAAGGAGGCCACCGAGGCCCGCTACCGCGCGCAGGGGCAGTAGGGAGACCGACCATGGCAGAATTCGACTTCGAGAAGCAGCTCACCGTAACGGAGACCGGCATCCCCGGGCTCAAGGTGGTGGAGCTCCCCGTCCACGGCGACAACCGCGGCTGGTTCAAGGAGAACTGGCAGCGCGAGAAGATGGTGGCCGCGGGCATCCCCGACCTCCGCTTCGTGCAGAACAACATCTCCTTCAACGACAGCAAGGGCGTCACGCGCGGCATCCACGCCGAGCCCTGGGACAAGTTCATCTCCGTGGCCACGGGCTCGGTCTTCGGCGCATGGGTGGACCTGCGCCCCGGCGCGGGCTTCGGTCGCGTGTTCACCTGCACGCTCGACCCCTCGCGCGCCATCTTCGTGCCGCGCGGCGTCGGCAACTCCTACCAGGCGCTCGAGGACGGCACCGCCTACACCTACCTGGTGGACGCCCACTGGTCCCTCGAGCTGAAGAAGACCTACACGTTCGTGAACCTGGCCGACCCGGAGCTCGCCATCGACTGGCCCATCCCGCTGGAGGAGTGCGAGCTCTCCGAGGCCGACAGGGCGCACCCCATGCTCGCCGACGCCCTGCCCATGGCCCCGCGCCGCACGCTCGTGACCGGCTGCAACGGCCAGCTGGGCCGCGCCGTGCGCGCCATGGCCGAGGAGCGAGGCCTCGCCGGCAGCTTCGACTACTGCGACATCGACACGTTCGACATGTCCGACCCGGCGGCCTACGGCAAGTACGACTGGTCGCTTTACGGCACCGTCATCAACTGCGGCGCCTACACGGCGGTGGACAGGGCGGAGACCCCCGAGGGCCGCGTGACCGCATGGAAGGCCAACGCCACCGGTCCGGCGCTGCTCGCCCGCACCTGCGTCGAGCACGGGATCACGCTCGTGCACGTGTCCTCCGACTACGTCTTCGACGGCACCGCCGAGGTCCACGTCGAGGACGAGCCGTTCTCCCCGCTGTCCGTCTACGGCCAGACCAAGGCGGCAGGGGACATCGCCGTGGCCGGGTGCCCGCGCCACTACATCATGCGCAGCTCCTGGGTCATCGGCGAGGGGCACAACTTCGTCAAGACCATGAAGGGCCTGTCCGACCGCGTCGCCGACCCGGAGGATAAATTCACCCAGGTCACCGTCGTCGACGACCAGCTGGGCCGCCTGACCTTCACGCGCGACATGGCCGCCGCCATCTTCCACGTGCTGGAGAACAAGGCACCCTACGGCACCTACGGCTGCACCGGTTCCGGCGCCGTGAAGAGCTGGGCCGACATCGCCCGCGCCGTCTTCGATGCCGCCAACGGCAACGGCGGGAAGGTCGTGCCGGTGTCGACCGCCGACTACTACGCCGGCGCCGCCGGCCCCATCGCCCCGCGCCCGGTCCACTCCGCGCTCGACCAGTCCAAGCTGGAGTCCGTCGGCTTCCACATGCCCGACTGGGAGGAAGAGCTGGGGGAGTACCTCGAGACGCTCTAGTCGCCCTTAAATATGCGAGAGTTAAAGTCGCCGTTCTCTAACGGCGACTTTTCTTGTGCCTAGCGTAAAGTCCTGCCGCGGCAAGCGCGGCTGTGGTCATCAAGCGAGAACAGCCTGTCGAGCTCATGCTCGGAGATCGCGACGGGGCGGTTGACGGCGACCTCCCCGTCCCGGGTGAGCATGCAGGCTCAGTGGAGGCCTTCCCGACGTCGAGCCCGAGGACGGTCCTCCTCGCGGGCGCTGCGTTGTTGGCCATGGTATCCTCCAATCGTCGGTCGATCGGAAGCCGTTTCCCGCGACACCCACATTACCTGGCCGTGGCCATCTTCCCTGAGGTCCGGCAGTTTCCTATCAGTCGTCTGAAACGGCGGCGTCCGCGCCGGCAACGCCCCCCCCGGCCCTCTTCGGGGCAGGGGCAGACGGCCGTACGCGGGCGCCCGATCGGCGGCCCTTTCGGGCTTGCTTGCATCGTGTCCAACACCGGGGAAATACATCAACGGGATATCGAATAGCTCATTTCTGACTGTAATGGGAGGTAGTGGCCTTGGATAACTCCAACTTATCTCTTGCCACCGATACGCCAATCAAGGCGAGGGAGCAAGATCTTATCGGAAGGATCCCTTTCGCTGAGAGGCTGGCTGATATTCTGAAATCCGCAGCTGGCCCTGAGTCGCTTGTCATTGGTTTGTACGGGCCTTGGGGCTCAGGCAAGACTTCGGTTATAAACCTCGTTGAAAATGCGCTCTCCCGAAAAGACGATGACGGAAAGGCGGGCGTCTCGGTCGTCCGTTTCGAGCCCTGGAATTACCTCACGGCCGAGCAGCTGCTCGCTCAGTTCCTTAAGGAAGTTGAGGGTGCGCTTGATAAAGATGCATATGGGCGGCGCAAGCTATTCGGCAAGCTGCGCGGTAAGCGCCCCGAGGTGCTCAATGCCTTTGCGGCATATTCTGAAGCCTTGTTGATGACCGCCGGCGCCGCTGCCAGTTTAGCGGGCGCGCCGCTTGCGGGCGTTGCTGTGCCCGCCTTCGGCAATCGTTTGACGAGCAGGTTGAGGAAATCTGCAGATAGGGCGGGAAGCGTCTCCGCGAAGAAACAGAGACTTGAGGAGGAGCTCCTCAAGTTCGATGGGCGGGTCGTAGTGATTATCGACGACATTGATCGGCTGCCGAACGATCAGGTGCGTATGGTGTTTCAGCTCGTCGCCTCTCTGGCGAAACTTCCCAAGATAAATTACCTTCTTTCATTCGATGAGGAGGTGGTTACGCGGGCTTTGAGTGAAGTCCAGAAGTGCGATGGCGCCGAATACTTAGAGAAGGTGGTCCAAGTCCCTGTGCGCCTGCCGTCCATTTCATCGGGCGATTTGGAGCGGATACTCCTCAAGGACATCGACGCGATTTTCGAAGCGTTTTCCTACAGGCGAGAGGACCTTGACGACAAGAGGTGGAACGGCGTCTGCCTGACGTTTCTGAACAATCGGTTCTCCACCATAAGGGAGGTTCGGCGATTCTCGAACGCGCTGAAGGCGAAGTTGAGCATCCTGCCGCGATTCTGCTGCTTCGAGGACGTCGTCGCCTTGGCGGTACTGGAGCTCAAGGTGCCAAAAGTCGTCGATTGGGTTCGCGTGCACAAGGACTTCCTATGCGGCACGATTGGCTCGTCGTCGTATACGATTAGCGGTGATCCGAAAGACACCCTCGCCAATTTGAAGGAGCGGTTTTCTGGGTTAGTCCCGAGCTCTGAGGCCAAGTGGGCGGTCGAGGCCGTATGCAGACTCTTCCCGCGGGTGGCAAATAAAACTGGCATGAGTCATTGCGTCTATTACTCAAGGAAGAGCTTGAACGCAATCTGGCGGGCCGATTCCTTCGATCTATACTTCCATTCGAACATACCGGACGGAATCGATGTTCACGAGGTGCTGGATGCGTTGAACGTGAGCGAGGGCGGAGTGTTGCTCGAAGACCTGCACAGGCACGCTGAAGCGGGGAGCATGATCGACTTTGTGTCGGCTATGAGGGCCCATGTATCGACTTTGGAGGAAGGACGTGCCGAAATCGTCACCAGGGCGTGCCTTTTGGTCTTGGGTCTGAGCAAGGAAAAGCGCTACGCCCCTTTTGCCTCGACGAGTGCCGACCTGGAACTCATCAGACTCATCGAGTTACTGCTCAAACGGTTGGGGCCTACTAAGTCTGACGAGATTCTGCGAGCGTCGGTGGACGAGAGTAAGGGGAGAGTTATCTATCCGCTCGCGCTTTTCTTGATAGGGCAGCTGAACAGTTTGAACGATACGGGAAACGGCGGCTGCAAGACACTTTTGCCCGAAGGAGGCATTTTCGAGCTTTCCGATGCCGTTTGCGCCAAGGTGGGCGAGGACGCCGCCGCGAGGAACCTGTTCCTAGATGATGAGTGTCATTATGCGTTGATCTTGCTCAAGGAGCGTAAACCCAATGAATTCATGGCTTATGCGAAAAGAATTGCCAATGCTGACGGGGCGGGGTGCGCGTCTTTTCTCTCGTTCGGGTCGAAGCGCTACACCTTGCTGGGCAGCAACGAAGTAACGAGCTTCTCATTCGATAAGACTGCTGTCGCAAAGGTGATCGGACTCGCAAAGGTCGACGGTCTTCTTGCTGAGGCTTGCACAGACGGCAGCTTTTTTGAGTTGCCGGAAGACTGCCAGCTGGTTGCGGCAGCTTTCTGCGTTGCGATTAGAGACGATGATGATAGGAACGAGGTCTCTGCCGTAGAAGCTGGTATGCTCCTTGCGCGTTGGAGACGAAATTGCAGGAGGGCGTGATGGGGATGCGGACGTTCCTTTGGACCGGCTATGTGACCGTGACGGGCGCGGTCGACTGTGCCCGGCCCTCGCTGCGGCTCTTGATGTAGGCGGCGTCGAGCCAGATGTAGGAGAGCCGATTGCCGGCCTCGCATGCCTCGTCGGCATGGGCGTCCATAATCTCTTAGATGAACGACTCGGCCATCAGCCTTATGGGCTCGGCCATGTTCACCATGCCGTCGTCGAAGCTCGGAATCAGGGCCTGACGCCCGCGATCTCGTGTATCTTGTCCATATGCGGTTATTGCCTTTCTTCGAATCCTAACTTCAACAATTAGAATTCCAGGCGATAACCGCTTCCTGCTTTCTACGGCCAGGGAAGCGGCCCTTACACCAACATTCGGCACGCGATCGGCTCTGGACAGGCAGAGGCGCTGAATCCAGAAAGCGTACCTATTGTTCGGGGATTACGGCGATGCGCTGTACGAGGGGCGGTCTGGTAATTAGGCGATGATTTACTGTAGGAGGTTGGAATGGATAACGTTGGGCCGGGGGAGCTGGAATCATAGCGAACGTCAAAGCTAACGCATCTTAACACTTGCCTCTGTATGATCCATGCAATCGTGAACATTTTCCAGCCTTGGAGGTTGCGGGATGAGACTGCGGTGGGAATCCGTATGGTCCTTTAGTCGAGGATTCCCGATGCAGTCTCGGATGGCTACGATACGAATCGAGCAAATGAAGAGCAGTGCAGTTTCGCGGAAGGAGCCGAGTAATCGACTCTTTCTTTTCTGTACGTGAGAATCCGCGTCATGCAGAAAACGGGGACGTGAGTCTGGTCTTCAAGATGAAAACTAGCCGAATCAAACTAATTTATCGAATTAACGGATCCCTAAGAAGCAAGGTTCAGCACTTTCTTAACATGATAACAAGAGGGGTTTACCATTCCGGAATCTTAAACAGCCTTCCCGAATCCCCCTTGTCGTGCAAGCGGAGCGTTATCTCGCCTTCGTCGAAGAATTCAGACGCAGGAAGCTCGCTGTCAATGGCCGTTACAATCTGCTGAACCCCCTTGTTCCCGCATGCGCGCATGACATCACGCAAATTCTCCTTTTTTCGTTTATCCAAACCGGCAAATACATCATCGTGGAACACGAAGTCTGGAAACCCGTTGCCATCATGTGCGATGAGGAGAGCAAGATCGAATGCAACACAAAGCAGTTTCTTGTACGTTGAGCCCTCGTCTTGATTGGTAGACAGCCCTCCTTGGCTGAGAACGTCTGCACGAAACTCGACATGCCCATCTTGATTCGTACTGACAGAGAGCACGCCATGATGGCTGATTACCTTAAACACAATATCGTCGAATTCCCTGCGCAATCGAGAGAAGAGTCCGGTTTGCTCGACGCTTGAAACTCGATCTATCTCGTCTTGAATTTGCATATCGAGAGAGGTCAACTCGTTCTTTTTTGCAGCAATCTCGCGGCGAGTTGCCTGCAGCGCTCGAATCTGCTCGCGATGCTGTTTTATGCCTTCAAGCTCAGTTTTGCGCTTTACAAGAGAATTGGTCGCTGACTTGTATTTTGTGATGGCGTCTTCACTCTCCAATTGACCGAGCAGCCCACTGCGACGCCTGTCAAGCTTCTGGAGATTCCCCTCAATCTCCTTAAGCTCCGCTCTGGCATCTTCGAGGTCTTCCGCTAGATAGGAACGACGCTCCTCTGTGATATCCGCGTTGAATGCCAGAAGTTGATCGAAGCTGCGCTTTATCTGCCCTTCAAATAGAACTCCAGCTTCTTCGAAAAGTCTCTCCGCCTCTACCGTGCTGAAAAGCAGCTTCTCTTTTTCGAGCGACTTCTCTATCTGGGATATCGCATAGCTAACCTCATAGCGCCTGTCGTTTAACTCAATAGATCGAACATCTACTTCATCGACTAGTTCTCTTACGGCCGCTTGATCATGGGGCTCAAGCTCGAACTCATCCAGAAAAGATTGAAGCTCGTCAACTTCACGCTGCTTGATTGCGATGAGAGCATCGATCTCTCCTGAGTCGTCTGACCCATCAGACAGCTGCCCGACAAGATGCCTTTCTTGTTCTTTAAGCCGATCAATGTCGGCTTCCAGCTTATATTGACGCTCGAAAAGATTGGAGTCGAAGCCCATCACATGCAGAAGGAACGGCTTCCAGTCTCTGTCTTTGCCGCGGTAGGGAGGGCGAAAGACCTCGGCGAAAGCATCCTGTCCCCTAAAAAGGTAGGTAAGAATCTTCCGGTAATCCCACGGTTGCAACGCCTCATAGCTCAATAGACCGTCGAGCAGCATCTTTGCACGCTCAAATGGCAGACGCCCATGCGTCCAGCTGTCATCTTCTAGGTCACGACCATCGACACCGCGATCTGCGGTAACGAGCAGCCACACCTTGCTTGGCTCGGCAACTGCGCGACGGATTGTGAGGTAACGGCCATCCTTCAGTTGGATTTCCAGATAGAAGATATATTCTTGGAAGAGGTCTTTGTGCGAAAAAAGGAAAAAATGATTGTCTCTCTTCTTGAGCAGACAAAAGTCGAGCAGTTGACAGAGAGTGCTTTTCCCCAGATTGTGGGTGTCTTTCTCACGATCCTTTTCAAGGTGTATCTCGCCAAGCACGACATTCAAACCGTCGTGAAAGCAAACGTCTTCGAATTCTTTGCGATTGGAGTACAGCTTGATGATCATCATGCCGCCCCTATATACTCGAATGCATCGGATTTCTTGTGATACTCGACCAAACCGAGCAGGTAGAGCAGATTCAGGGATGGCAGAAACAGGTATTTCCCACCATCGACCTTGCTTTCCACCAGCTCCTCGAGTTTGTCGTAATCCTCAACGCCCGCCTTACTTAAACGATTGAGGAGGAGGGCGGAGACAGCAATGATCGTCTGGTCCGGATTTGAGTGTTTACTCGGTTTGATCATCGTCTTCCCTCCTTCCGAAATCGCAGTTCCAGTACATATAAAACTGAACGGCTCTCACGAGACGCACATGCCGTCGCAGCGTTGCCTCATGGTCGGTCATGATGTCGTAAATTCTATTCCACGCCCCCATGAAGCTGCCAGTCTGTTTGATAAGGTCGGGCAGGCGGTAATTGAGCTCATCGACTGCCTCGTTGTACTTCTCGAGCAGATCTAGATTCATTGGATTTGAGAGGAAATCCTCAACTCGACTGGTGTCTTTCAAATAACTCTTTCTGAAAGGGGCGATTTCGTCATCGCTTACATTGTTTAGTTCGTTCTTTCGTTTGAGAGACGTGCGCTTTACTGGATCATCGTTTACCGCAAGCTCCGTAGAACCGATGGCGTCATGCATTGCTTCAATGACCTCCGCCAGTGCATCCCTCGTAATGCGTAGTGGCGCAGCGAGTAAATCGAGAGCGTGCCGTTCGGCCACGTCTTTGTGCTCACGGAGGAGACGATCAATGTCATCCACCCCCATAATCTGGATGTCAGCGCTGTTGAGTCCGCATTCCGAAGAGATCCTTTTGCGAATAGCACTATCCTCGCCACCTGTAAGCTTGCGATTTGCGAACATCATATAGTGGTCGAGATCTCCGGAATCCATCAAATGGATGATGCGCGGAATCTCCTTTTCAAGCACGCCACTGGAGCCGTTGAAATCGGTATCGGAATAAGAGGCATTCAAACGAGACGTATGCTTGGCTTGAATGATGGTAATGCCGCTCCATGGAGCTCGGGCGCTTGGATAATCGTTCGTCGTGCCGTCGAATCGAGCGTCGCGCCCGCCGTCGCGTCCTTCGGCGAAACCGTGAGTTCCCTCACCAAGAAGAATTCGGCATAAATCAACAACGAGGTCTTCGAACCCGAACGGCGAAAGCTCTTCGTAACGATATCTTGACACGAAGGAATCCCCTTTCAGCTCGGAACAAAGCAAACATTGTTATATTTTAACCTCAGGCACAATAAAACAAGCCGGCAATAAAAGCATATGGAAAGGCGCGAGTTCGTACTGCGCCATTCGATTGTAAGAACGATTCCCACATTTCAAGAAACCGCAATTGGTATTAAACCAATCACCCTGCTCCCGCAAAAGAACACGTAGTTTCCCCCGACCGTAACGACGGCATGGACGCACAAATTACCGAATATCTCGCGTCCGAGCTCTCTGCGAGAAAAAGACGCCTTAATAGTTAAAGAAATCCACAGGCTACGCCTGTGGTGCAACATTTGGTTTACCAGGCCTTAAAAGCAACAATGGCCCACTGCCTTAGAATAGCTGGGCCGCGAGGCCTTGGCATCCTTCTTAGGCGAGAGGAGCCATGAACAACAACCAAGGTTTAGCCCATGCGAAATGGGATTGCACTTACCATATCGTGTGGACACCGAAGCTCAGGAGAAAGGTTGTCTACGGCAAATGCGGGATGGAGGTGAAGGAGGTCCTTGCCCAGCTGGAGGAGGCGAAGGAAGGCCTCGGGATCCTCGAGATCGTTGAGGAAACGTCTGCCGCATGGGCGGCGGACCGGTGGGCCGCCCGCGCGGCGCGAGCGCCACTCAAGCGCGCCGCGGGCGGTGCTGAAGGGCAATATTCAAGTATTTGGATGGCGGTACCGAACCGCGCTACAGGTGATACGGATAAGACGATTACTCATCTACTTAGCTTGTTGACCTTGGCAACGCCTCTTTTGGAATCTACCTCTATCATATACTTGCTCTCAAAGCCATATGGAAACTGCTTGGATTATTCGTCATGCCACTTGGTGTTTCGACATTTGTAGTTTGGGCGCTGACTCTTGCCGGATCGTATTCGCTTGCATCACTTTGCGGTCGTTATTTGCCCAAACGAATTCGCATCGCTGTAGGATTATAAATTGACTTTCAATATTGGCACTCTACATAGCGTTGTAGCAAAGTGAGCCCGTTACCGGCTTGTTCCGGCAACGGGCTTTTTTATAGGCTCTGTTAGACCAAAACTGACATATAGGTGATGCCACTAGGGTTTAATCTGACCAAGAACCACGGCATTAGAGAACGATGAATGCCGAAGACATGGTCATCACTTTCAAGAAAACATGGCGCGCCTTAACAGGAGACCAAGCGTCGTAGGGTGATTGAATCCATAAGGGATGTGATTCGGGCGGCAATGTTCGATGACGCCATATAATCTCACGGGGCGGCTGAATGCAAGCGCCCGAGAAGATGAGCACCACTGAGCAGGTATAGCAGGACAGTCCGCAGGTGATGAGTTCGAGCTGTAGGCGCCGGCAACTGCGTGCCCATACATCCATGTACGTCCTGTCCGGCCTCGAGCGTGAGACACTCGCAGGCGCGTGGCCCCCGCATCCCCGAACTTTTAATTTTGTCCGAACGGCGTGAGATACTGTTCGCATCGTAAGTTTCCATGATAGGAGGAAATCGCATGCCATCTGTTACGCAACGCATCAAGCAAATCGTATGCTTGCTGATTTGTGGTTAGAGTAACGAGGGCTAGGGCTTTTAAGGTGGTTCAACATGGCAGAGGAGTTTAGTGATTGCGCGCTGTTTTTCCCATTCGAACATCAAATAATGGGCGAAAAAGGAGAGCTCGCTACTGTTTTGGCATTGACGTCCGATGAGGGGTCATGCTGTTACGCTCTGTTTGCTCTTCAGGGTAGTAAGCGATACGCCACGGGTCTTGACCTTGAGAAATGCAGTTTTCGTCCTGTCGATTTAAAAGAGTTGCGCATATTGGCGTCATGCCAATCCATATTCGCTGACGATGAGGTTCTGGCATCCTTGGCTAAGCTGGCAGACGATTCCTGCAACGATTTTGGGCTACCAAAAAGTGGATGTCTACTATCCGCCAAGGGAGAGTTCGATTTGTACATCGACTACAAATCGGGCACTTACAGCGAAGCAGCAGAGCTTCCAATACAACTGAACATCTTTCCTGATCGCAGCCCACTTCCCTATATAGCGGGCTGCATTATATCAACGAAGAACCACAACGAGGGGCGATTTCTCATCGACCCCAAGACTCAGGCTGTGTACAGGGACCTATCCGCTCATCTTACTTATGGAGTGGAGCTCGTCGCGGAAAATCGCCACAATTCAGTCTATGGTGGATTCACCAAGGGGATAAAAAACGACAATCGACAAGTCGTCGTACTTGCCTCGCTTCCGTTGCTGCACTTGCAAGACAGGAAGATGGGATACTTCAATGCCCATGGGGTGTCGCCGGTAGACCTTGCGGCCTTTCTCGTAATGAGCGAAGACTGCGGGGTTAAGGGGTTCATCGGACCGAATGGGGAACTTGGCGAACCGAGGATGTTCGAAGTCGTCGAGGCAGTGAAAGGCTTAAGTCTCTCAGTAGATTCATTTACTTGTGGTGATGTTGAGTTCAGCGCAATGACAGATTGTTGTGATGATTTTGATCGGCTGTTCAGCGAAATCGACAATCCAAAGTGCACTGCGTCGTCGTTTGTCGTGGCCAATGATTTTCCTTCGGCTCTATCGATGGCGAGCGCGAGGATTGACAGAGCGCTATCAGTTGCCAGTTATGTTGCAAACCAAGATCGCATAGCTGGTGAGTTCGGTCAATCGGAGGAGCCAAATGCCTGGACCCTCGAGGGAAGCCCATCGAAGCCCCGACGGATAGGCTTGCAGTACATCGAAGAATGTGACACCGGCGCGACGATCGTTCAGGGCCCAGGACAGATAAGCGAGAGGCCGTGCCAGATTGACTCCGATGAGGCAAAATCGATAACCGACGGAGCTCTATCCCGCCTCTCAGAATCACGCTTATCAAAGAGGCCGCATTACATCTTCAATGCAATCACTTGGCTTGAGAAGGCGCGTTATGCCGAGCAACAAGAGGAGAGAATAATTAATTTGAACACGGCGCTTGAGTTCTGCGTAACTGAAGAGAGAGGCATTACAGTATTCGAGGAAATGTGTCATGAGAGAGGGGTAGCGGACCAAAAGGTTGTAGAGGCTGCATTTGAACATTTGAAAGTTGCAATTGAAGAGCTTGAGTTCGAGTTCCCCTATGATGTGGAGAATGGCCAGGTCGCCAAAGACCAAGAAAGAATACGGGGGCAGCTTAAAAGGGCACTTTCAAGCTACAGCTTCAACAGCCGTTTGGATAGTATGGCACAGAGGCTGAGCGCACCAATAACGCAAGATGAGCTCGCCATGCTGCACAGATGCAACAAGGCGAGGAACGGTCTTCTCCACGGTAGAAAAGCGAAGAAGCTTGACATGGCTGACGTTGATATGGCGATAAGCGCCGCCGCTGCCCTCATCGCCAGCAAGGCGGCTGATTTGTGCGATAAGGAGGTATCCGATGAATGTAATTGAGGCGGCCTTTAATCTCGGGACCCAGCTTCGAAAAAGGGACGAAGCCAAGGAAGAGGGACTGATCAGTGGGGAGGATTTAGAAAAGCTAATAGGGAAAGAGGCGACCATAAGTTTCAGAGAGTTGTTGGATCTCGAGTGTTCGAGATACTGCTTTTACGGCTACGACGCCGCAACTCAGCAGCTGGCAAATCTGAGGCAGCCCGAAGACAAAAACGATCCTATCTGGTACTGGACAACTTTAAAAGATGTGGTTGCCGATTGTCGCGAACTACATCGTCAAGCCGATTGGATGAGAGAACTCGGAAATGAGGTGGAGAAGCGAATAAGCGGTGTATTTCAGCATGGCACAGCAGGAAAGTCGAACATAACTGACGCCCCAAGTCTTGTTCGCGCCTGTGATTGTTATGTGGCTACAGTCAAAAGAACTGGAGCAATAAGAAGCTCTTTGAAATCGATGTCCGAGGCAGGAGAAGAAGAGCGCCGTAGAATTGCAGATATATCCTGCAAAATAGATGCTGACAGCATGTCCATATCGAAAGCGCTCCATGGCGATTTTCTTGCAGAGGAAACGTATTTGGACCAAGATATACGCAAGGCAATCATTGGAACCCAGTTCATTATCAACGTTTCCCGAAGGTGCATCTTTTGGGGGTATGAGGGATCGCGGATTAAGCTTGAAGTTAATCCTGAACAGATTCGGTCAGGGAGTAATGGGGTCATCAGGCCTATCGAGCTGGTGACAACTTCGCCGCTTGCCTTGATGAATAAACAGTTTGTCGTATTTCGACTTGAGAGTGAAGGGAATCTATCCGGATATCTATTTCCCGAAAGCATCAAGACGGACTTGCTATCCGATGGTCCTTTGTCAAAAGTCAAAGGAATCTACTACCCCATACGGGATAGGGGGCTTTTCGATAAAAAGACGTGGATGTCAGCATTTGAGGATGAGACCAAGGACAAAAAATAATGCCGAGACAGTTAGTCCGAATTCCTGAGGCCAACTGCCTTAATCCCTAAGTCGTTGCAGCACGATTATTTAGCCACCGCGCCCGCCGCCCGGAGCCGCCGCACGCAGGCGGTTGCCCTTCGATGGTTGGGCCGAGCAAAGGCCGCACGCGTTCCAACTGCTACCGCCAGCTCGCAGGCGCCACGGGCCGCCCATGGCGCCTGCGAGGTCAACGTCGCTGCACTTGGTGTTTCGACATTGCAGTTTGGGCGCTGGCTCTTGCCGAATCTTATTCGCTTGTATCACTTTGCGGTCGTTATTTGCCCAAATGAATTCGCATCGCTGTAGGATTATTAATTGACTTTCGATATTGGCACTCTTCATAGCGTTATAGCAAAGTGAGCCCGTTACCGGCTTGTTCCGGTAACGGGTTTTTATATCTACTTGGAGTTATGCAAACGGTCGAGCATTCATAAGTCGTTTCTTCCATTCACCGGCTGGCAAAACGATTTACACCCAATTGCGGACATCGCCCACGTGATTTCTCTTTGCTCCTGCGTTGATCTCGCTAAACTAATAAGTGCTGCTACCAGGGCATTTTCTGGTGCACATTCTATTGGCTCCTGCGAAGATCGGAGCGGGTATGTTTGCCGCCGAGTCCCACACTAGCCGTCACTACATCCTGTTTACCGCCATGGCCTGCCTATGCGTTTTGCTGGGCGGGCCTTCTTGTGCCGCGGGCGCCACGTACTGCGAGCCGGGCGCTTCGGGCCCCGGTTGGGCCTGGACCGATGCCGACCACCTGGAGCTCAACGGCTACGCGGGCGAGGCCATCGGCACCGACGGCGACCTGGTGGTGACGCTGACCGGGCAGAACACTGTTGTCGAGACGAGCGCGCCCGACGTGGACATCTCGCGGTGCGGCATGGAGGTGTGGGGCGATCTGACGCTCCGCGGCACCGGGTCGCTGTTGGCCACGGGCTCGCAGTGCGGGGTCTACGTGTTGGGGACGCTCGCGGTGGACGGCTGCAAGGTTGACGCGCGGGCCGACGGCACCGGCATCGCGGATGCGCGGGTGGCCGGCGTGATCGCGGGCGGTCTTGCCGTTCGCGGAAGCGGGCGCGTTGTCGCCGCGGGCGCGGGCTCCGGGGCGGGCGTGCACGCCTACGGCGTGTGTCTGCTGGGCGAGGCTGCTGGCGGTGGCGCGACCGGGCAGCTTACCGTCGATGCTTCCTGGCTGGATGCGTCGGGCACCGACGGCGGTGTCGCCTGCCTGGGCGGGTCGCTTGCGTCCGCGCGCCTTGTGGCGCCTGCAGGCGGTGCCTTTGGCGCGGGCGGCGTGGTGGATGCCGATGTGACGACGGCGATGCATGTGGTCATTGAGCCCGAGACCGCTACCGTCCCGGCGGGGGTGACCGACACGCCCAGCGGCGACCCCTCCGCCGATGTTGGCCCTACTATTGGAGGGGCCTTTGCGGAACAGGCGACGCATCCCACGGTAAAGCCCGCGGTCGCGACAAAGACGACAACCACGACGACGGTGACAAAGACCACGGCCGCCAAGGCCTCCAAGCCCAAGGCCGCGACTGCGACGTCCTCATCACTTCCCAAGACCGCCGACACCAACTGGATTGCCGCATCCGCAGCATTATTCCTGCCAGGAACAGTACTCCTCGCCGCTGTACGCTGCTAAGGTTGCGCAGCATACCCGGCCACAATACAAATACTCAGTGGAAACTATTAGGGCAAATGCTTTCGTCAAGAGAGCGTTGTTTATTTTTCACGCTCTGTTAGCGCACTAGCCATGTACGCTTCCGATCGGTGGATGCTCAGCTTGCGCCTTTCGAGACTGCAGGATCCTGCAAGGCCTGAACACCCGTGTGGTTCGCACCTCAATTGTCCGGTGTCCATTTTCAGCTTTTAAGGCAACCGTGTATGGCAATATACAAACATATGTTCTATACTTATGGGAAGGAGTTGCTGTAGCCAGTTAGATGAAAGACAGTCAACTATCTGTCCCGACGGGCATTTGCCATAACGTTAGATATGGGGCATTTGCGATGAGGATTGGAGCTGCCGTGAATACCTTCAGTTGGAACGATATGGATTCAACAGCTTGCGAATACATCTTAATTAAGCTATCTCTGGGGGTGTGAGATGAATGTAGAACAGGCTCGCGGTTTTATCAGCGCTTACGCCAAGTTCGTAGAAGTAAATATGGTGCCAGTCCAGCAGGGTAATGGCGTTTGCATTTCCACACCCATGCTTAATCGAAACAACGATTGCATGCGGGTTTACCTTGGCGATGACCCGTCGGGCGGCTACGTCATTTCTGACCTAGGAGAAACTATCAATGATCTCGAATTATCTGGTTTCTCCATGACAGGTCAAAGAATCGATAAGCTCAATTCGATTCTTTCCGGTTTTTCAGTAAAGGAAGAAGAAGGCGAGCTGTGCATTACGGCTTCCGCAGCAGATCTTCCTATGAAGATGAACATGCTTCTTCAGGCCATGGCCTCTGTAGACGATATGTTCTTGCTCTCTCAAAGCAGCGTGAGAAATCTTTTCACCGAAGATGTCGGCAATTGGCTACTTGATAATGAAATCCCTTATGTTCCCGGTCCCTCCTTTCAGGGCCGATCCGGTCTTTCGTTCAAATTTGACTATGCAATCGGCAAAAATAAGAGAAGACCCATGCGCCTTATTAAAACTGTTAATAACCCCGACAAACAAGGTATCCAAAACGCGCTATTTGGATGGGAAGATATCAAGTCGGCGCGCAACGATTGCGAAGGGGTCGTTTTTCTAAACTCCACCAACACCAAGGACGGTGTCGTCCCACCCGAATCTATCGAGGCTTGCAAAAACTACGGACTTACACCAATCATTTGGGGAGTCGACCAGGACTCTTATGTTCCCATGCTTGCTGCATTGCCGGTAGGGCTCGACCAGTGCAATCTAAATAACGCTCGTGGAGAACTCGCCTTCAATCGCTTTTTTTGAAGGCGACTCTATTTTTCAATGACATTGACCGCACGTTGACGGAAGAGATGAAATGTGAGCCTACCCGTTGGGGACGACGCTTTCGGAGACCGCATGTCGCAGTAATAACGTTCTGTTTTCCGGAAGTGCGGGGTAAAAACGAAAATCTCCGAGCGCAACTCAATTTTTATCAGCAAAACCGCAGGTCGCTGAAGCGCAAAACCGGGGTCTGGTCGGCAGATCTCGGTTTTTCCCGCACTTCCGGATTCGCAAAACGGAAGTATGCGGCAAATCCCGGAACCCTCGACCACACCACCTATTTCGCGCAAAGAAACCGCCGGTAGAAGCGTTGCCCTACCGTCGTGTGTTCGACATGTCTGAGATTTGCCGCATACTTCCGGTTTTTCTCCCTCCGTGGCACCCACACCAGCGACGTGAAATTGTCTTTCATGCACATGCCAAGTTATAATCGGCCCATGATTACGCTTGCCGACATATCTTCCGCCGCCTACCGCGTGCTGCTTCGCTACGACGTCCGAGAAGCGTATCTATTTGGCTCGTTCGCCCGCGGCGAGCAAACGCCCGATAGCGACATTGACCTGCGCCTTGTTTGCGGCGGCACCATGACGTTCGGCACGCTATACGAGCTTTCTCTGGAGCTCGAAGAGGCGCTCGGGCGAAAGGTCGACATCGTTACCAACCCGCCCGAGTACATGCGACCGGCTTTTCGCAAGAACGTTAAGAAGGATGAGGTGCGCATCTATGATACGTCACGAACAGGAAAGGGAGCTTGCGGATCCCATCCCGCTGCTTGATCCACCCGATGGACCCAACGCGGAGAGTATGGAAGCCATCCACGAAGGCGATGCATTCTTTGCCACGGGAAAGCCCGGTCGATTCGACAACGCAGTTGATCTTATCAATGCAGTCCTAAAAGCACCTGAAATGTGAGAGAATTCAATTACCGAAGAGGCGATTGTCTCGGAAGTGTCAAACAGGCGAGGTACGTACCTCGCCATTTTTATATCTCGGCACATGAAAATCGGTCCGTAATTGCAATCCACGAACTATGAAAGAACAAGATTACATGCTAAACTAAATTACCTATAAGGTAATCTCTTTAGGCGGTACTCGTTTGGAAGTAGTCTTCTCATCGAAAAAGGTCGAAAAGCAGTGCACCGATCTAACAGCGGCAAAAAAGTTGGTAGGAGGCGATGATGCCGTTGCACGCGGCCTTCTTGCTCGGATCAACATGTTTAAGCAGGCCGTAACGATAAAGGACATCATCGTTCAAAAGCAATTGCATTTTCATAAGCTCAACGATCGTGGAAGAAAGAAGCTGGATGGGTATTTCGCTATCGATGTCAAAGGAAGGCGCAGCCCGTGGCGTTTGATAATCCAGCCATTGGACGACGAGGGCAATCCTTTTATACCGTGCAACATCGATGAAATTGCCGATATCGTTAGGGTAGTTGGTATTGAGGAGGCAAGTAAGCATTATGAGTAACTACGTAGAGTACAAGGACAAAGTTGCCTTCCATCCAGGGTATTACATCGAGGAGATCGTCGAGGATAGCGGTCTTACTCAACAGGATTTTGCAAAACGCCTGGATACAACTCCCAAAAATCTAAGTAAATTAATTAACGGACAGCAGCGTCTTTCACCCGAAATGGCCTCCAAGCTGTCAAGAATGCTTGGCACCAGTCTTTACTATTGGGTCAACCTTCAAAATGCCTATGATGCCGTCCTTATTGAAATTGACTCGGCTAAGTTACTGGAAAACGAGCAGTTTATCCTCAGACAAATTGGCTACAGCTACTTCAGGGATAACTTTGGCCTGCCCGATCTTCCCCAACAGCTCGAAGCACAAGTTAAGGCAGTACGCAGCTTTTTAGAGGTCGCCTCGTTAACTGTTCTCACCAAACCCGATTTATCCGTTAGCTTTAGAAGCTCGCAAGACAGCGCAGACACCCGCACGGTCGCAAAAGCAAACGCAATGGTACAGATTGCAATTAACGAGGCGCGCCGAGTCGACGCGCCAAAGTTCAATAAATCTAAGTTCGAGGCCGCAGTCGACTACGCCCTCACGCAAACAACCAATCATGGCGGTTTTTACCCCTTAGTGCGTGAAGCGTTCCGCGACGCTGGCGTAATTCTGGTTGTGCTGCCAAATCTCACTGGGTCGAAAACCAATGGGGCCACAAAAAAGATTGGGTCAAACGTTCTGCTCATGGTCAACGATCGCCGGCTCTACGCCGATTCTTTCTGGTTTACGATGCTTCATGAGGCTGGTCATATCTTGAATGATGACCTGGGGATTTCCCTTGATGGCGATACAGGCGAAAGGGAAGAGCGAGCCGATAGATTTGCATCAAATTCCCTTATCGATCCCAATCTTTATTCCATGTTTGTTAAACAGGGCGATTTTGGCATTTCATCAATAAAATCCTTCGCCACAGAGATTAATCGCGATCCGGGCATCGTTCTTGGACGTCTGCAAAACGATGGGCTGGTTCAATATAGCGACACCGGTCTGGCAGCGCTGCGCTGTCGCTATAAGGTCGTTGCATCCTAAACAAGAGAGCCTTTGTCGCCGTCCACGCTGCCCCAAAGGACTCCCAGCACGTATAGAATCAAACCGTCCGCCAGATGGCTATTTCTTAGATTGGATGCCACATGGAGATCCCCAGCACCCTGTGCAGCAATGTATACGACTTTGCATTTTGCCCCGAACCCTGCTATGACCGCCTGGCCGACCTCGCTGACCCCGAGGACTGGGGTCCCGGCAACCGCATCCTCAAAAACTACCTGTCGTTCTCGTTTAGTCGCGCGGTGTTTTTGACCGAACGCGACGTGGACCAGACCGCGCCGTCCAACCTGCCGCTGGTATTCGACGACGACCGCTGCCTGTTCAACACCGGCCTGTACACGCGCCGCTACGAGACCATCTACGGCCTATTTGAGCCCAACACCAAGCCCGACGCACGCCAGCGCTGGTTTTTGAAGGGCTTCTTTAAGGAAAGCGACCCCATGCTGGTCTCGTTTGAGTACCTGCCGTGTCGCGTGCGTTTTGCCGAGGACCCCTCCGAGCTGGTCTTTGACTACCGCCTGCCCATCCGCTCCAACATCGACCATATCCTGGGCGACGAGGAGAACCTGACGCGTATTCCCGCAAGTCTGATGGGGGAGGACAACTCGCTGCTGCTGCGCCGCGCCTTTGAGGGCGCCGTTGTCGAGGCCGCCCGTCGCGCCGCCGCCAACTACACGCTCGCCGTCCCGCAGTTCTACGGTGGGCGGATCCAGCTGCTGCTGCCGCTGTGCCTGACCGGCGACAAGCCCGAACTGGCGCTGACCATCCAGCGCGAGGATGGGTTCTATGCCGCGCGCACCTGCCTCACGCTTGACATGGCCTACAACAACGCGCGACTTATCTGCCGGCCCGAGACCTCGTGGATTAAGCGATAAGTGGCGCTTGAACAGCGGGTTTACTGCTTTGTTGGGTTGTGTCGATGCGGCCCGCGCCCACGAATTTAAAATCGAGGGCAAAAAGTTCTTGGTAAACCATGCGCGGCTATGTTAGTATCTCTTTTGCCGAAAGGCAACGGGCGATTGGCTCAGGGGTAGAGCATATCCTTCACACGGATGGGGTCACAAGTTCGAATCTTGTATCGCCCACCATCTAAAGCACAGGTCAGAGGTGTTAAGCCTTTGGCCTATTTTTTTATACCAAGGGCGACACTAAATCTGACGCCAAAAACCAATTGAACTTTGCTACAACGGAATAGCCTACCTGCGGTTCTTTTGCTGGCTTCTTACGCATTTTTAAATCGCGAATTCAGTAATTTTCCTGTTCAACCTTGTGTATGGCACGAAGAATTGTGGAGACAGGGACCAAACGAGCAGCTTCGCTACCAGCGCGTTTCGCCATTCGCGCCAACTTTCGACATAGACCGTCCATCTTTTGGTCAGCATTTGGTCAGCTTCCGGTACTTACCCGCATGATGACCACATAGATAATCGGCCTCGCCCACAATCCACACGGTTCGCGACCGAAACCAGGGGAGGCCCCATGGACGAGATTGTCTGCGCAAACACCGCATTCCGCTACTGGCGCTGCCCGCCCCAAGTACGCGACCTCTACCCACGCCTACCAAGTTCCGAAGACGGCTGGCGAGCCCTAGCCCAGTCACCTTTCGTAGTCGACGTCCTCAAGACTCCGATCATTACCACAACAATGCCCGGTGGCGTTAACTACCATTCGGGATTACGGACAACAATCCACTGTGATGATGCTTCGGGGGTGGACAGCACGTTGGAAACCACAATGGGCTTTAGAGTAACCAATCCACTTGCGACGCTATTTACCATGGCGCGCTTTGTGTCTCCAACCGATCTTGTCCTTGCCATGTACGAATTCTGTGGGTGGTTTTCGGTCTTTGAACCCGCTGCTGCAGCAGAAGCGGAACTAGACAAAGCCAAAGACGCTGCAGAAAATGCAACCACCGAATCCCTCTTTGACCTCGATGAAAGCCAAGACGAACCACAATGGAAACGCGTTTATGCGCGCATAAAAGTCAAAGAACAGGTAAATGCGAAGGGGCCCAACGGACAAAAGAAAACGAAAGAGGTCACAAAGCTAAAGGGCACTTCGCTCTGGATGAGGAAGCCGCTCATCGAATTGCACGAGCTTCATGAGTACGCCAGTAAGATGAAAAGACGAAAGTGGGGTACGAAGTTTTATAACGCCGCGCAGCTGGTGACGGGTATAGCAGCTTCTCCGCTTGAAGTTGCAGGAATTTTATTGCTATCGCTTCCTCGCTCTCGCGGCGGTGCCGGCTTTCGATACGTTTACGTCAACGACCTTACGCCGCTTACCGCATCGGCGCAGAGAATTGCAGGGCAAAAAGTCTGCTACGGGGATATCGTGATCGTGAATCCAACCATAATGAAGGCTGGCATCGTGGAACTTCAAGGAGAAGTCATCCATGGATCGGGAGCCGTGCTCGACCACGATGCTAAACGCATGACGGCGTTACAAAGTATGGGGTATGACGTCTTCCTGGTTACGCACGACATGCTTAACGATGCCGACCAGCTTGATGCGATCGTGCGAAGTCTTTGCTCGCGCTTGGAATTGCGCTATAGGTGCAAAACTAGGGCTCAAAAGACAGCCGAGATGGAGTTGCGAGCCAACGCCCTTTGCAATTGGCTGGAAATCGGTCGTTAAACGGGTGCCCTGCTCACTTCCGGGTGCCCTCGGTCGGCTTCCTGCGATGCTCCCGCCGCGAAACCGGCCCATTTACTACGTTTTACCCTGGCCCATCGACCATACCCCGTATTTTGCGAAAACCGCAGGCCGTCTACCTGCGGTTTTATTTTTGCCCGAGACGCCATGGTCGGGGGATGCCGGCCAAACGTAGTAGATGGGCCGGTTTCGTGGCGGGCGGTCCGCGGCGGCGGCCGAAAGGGGCCGGGAAGTAGGGCGGCGGCGTGGCCGCCGCCCGCGGGCCGGATCGGGCATCGCGTGCCCCTCGTTCTCGAGTGCGCCCGGCATCCGCGCTCGCGCCGCGGAAAGTTTTTCTGAAATTGTCCTTGCATCGGCGGGGGAGTTCCCGTATAGTACTTCTTCGCACGGGGGCGTAGCTCAGCTGGGAGAGCGCTTGACTGGCAGTCAAGAGGTCAGGGGTTCGATCCCCCTCGTCTCCACCCGAGCATTGAATGAGGCTCCAACGCAAGTTGGGGCCTTTTTTCATATCAGTCAAATGCTACTACGTTTGACGGCAACGAGAAAGATCGTGCGTTGAATGAGCATCCATCGCATGGTAGTATTTTTCGTCGTGGCGAACTGTCTAGATTGTCTTTACTAAGGCTGTGTGTGTTCATCACTTATAAGGGCTCTTGGCGCAACGGTTAGCGCAGGGGACTCATAATCCCTGGGTTCTGGGTTCGAATCCCGGAGGGCCCACCAGGATTTTCAACAGGTCAGGCAACATGTCT
>CAKUGH010000003.1 GCA_934654605.1 uncultured Collinsella sp.
GATATCTGGGAGCGCATCGCCGAGAACGGCACGATTTCTGCCGCCGTCATGGTCTTCGCCGCCATCGCCGCCGTCATTTGCGCCAATACCGATGCCTACGAGGCCATCCATCACTTTTTGGAGACCCCGCTGTATGTGGGTCTGGGCAACCTTACGGCCGGTCTCACCGTTGAGCTTTTCGTCAACGACTTCCTCATGGCGATTTTCTTTTTGTTGGTGGGCATCGAGCTTAAGTACGAGATGACGGTTGGCGAGCTCAAGAACCCGCGTCAGGCCATGCTCCCCATGCTGGCTGCCGTGGGCGGCGTCGTCGTTCCCGCGTGCATCTACCTCATCTTTAACCATGCCGGCGCTCGCAACGGTTGGGCCATCCCCATGGCAACCGATATCGCCTTTGCACTGGGCGTGCTGTCGCTTTTGGGCAATCGCGTGCCCAACGGCGTGCGCGTGTTCTTCTCGACGCTCGCCATCGCCGACGACCTCATCTCCATCGCCGCTATCGCCATCTTCTACGGTCAGAGCCCCAATCCGTTTTGGTTGGGCGCCGCCGCGCTTGTGACCTGCGCACTCGTGTGGCTCAACAAGACGCAGCATTACCGCCTTGCCCCGTATTCGGTACTGGGTCTGCTGTTGTGGTTCTGCATGTTCAAGAGCGGCGTACACGCTACGCTTGCTGGCGTCATCTTGGCCTTTACCATCCCGGCCAAGTGCGGCGTCAAGCTCGATAGCCTCACCGATTGGCTGGGCGAGTGCCTGCCGCTGCTCGATGACCGCTACGACGACGAGGCACACATCCTGGGCCAGCATGACTTTACCGTCTCGACCACCAAGGTCGAGCGCGTCATGCACCGCGTGACCCCGCCGCTCATCCGCATGGAGCGTCTGATCTCCACGCCGGTCAACTTTGTGATCCTGCCGATCTTTGCGTTCGTGAACGCACAGGTTCGCCTAGTGGGCGTGGACATGAGCACGCTGCTCACCGACCCGGTGACGCTCGGCGTGTACTTTGGCATGCTGCTGGGCAAGCCGATCGGCATCTTTGGTATGACGTTTGCCCTGGTTAAGCTTAAGGCCTGCGAGCTGCCGCGCAATGTCAACTGGCACATGATTGCCGGCGTGGGCATTCTGGGCGGTATCGGCTTTACCATGTCAATCCTCATCAGCGGCCTTGCCTTCCCGACGGCCCAGTTTGAGGTTCTGGCTGCCAAGGCCGCCATCCTTGCCGGTTCGGTCACCGCTGCCGTAATCGGCATGATCTACATGAGCGTGGTCTGCAAGCATCCCTCGCCCAAGGACGAGTAAGAGCGCAAAAACAGGGGCCGGACATGCCCCGGATGCCCTCGTGTGCAAAAAACGCCGTTTGTGAGTACTGTCACAAACGGCGTTTCATTTTACGTGCGAAAAATAATGGACATAATCATGCAATCTGTACGTTAACGAGTGAACAGTGAATCAGAAACTGACGACGAGGTCCTCATAATGAGGGCGAACAAGGCCAAAGCGGGCTGTTTTTGCCTAAAATCGCTGCTACTAAAAAAGTAACAGTACTCATATTTGCCCTTTTTTGCACACTGGCCCTTTTGTTGCGCGGTTTTAACAAACCGCGCAACTGCTCGACGCTGCAAACGACTCTAAGCGGCAATCTGACGTTCAATTTCAAGGGCGCGACCAGAAGGTCAGCGCCCTTTCATTTCACGTCACCTTGCTCGCTTAGGGTCGTTTTCGCTGACGCTGCCAAAACATCGGCGTTAACCTAGTCGTTTAAGAACGTCCAATGACTGGTTCTATTCCACCGTTCCGTAGACGGCGCCCCAGCCGTGGGCGGCTAAGGCCGAGTTGAGCTGGTCGCAAAGTGACTGGCGGTCGTAATAGCCGGGCGGCAGCAGGTTGACGATTTCCATGAGATCGGGCGCCAGGTCCAAGATTTCGGCCTGTACGATCAGATCCAGGCGGTCGATGGCGTGGCGGTCGTAAAACAGTCCGTCGACCAGGCGCTGCAGGTCGCCGAATTCCTCGGCCTGAAACGATCCGTACTCCATAGTGCCTCCTTGGGCGCCCCACGCCGGCATGCGCGGCGATTCGTAATTCATTGCGATGAACTTAATCTATCACGGCTTCATAACGTTGCGGCGGTGGCGGTCTATACTTAGACGAACTGCAACGTACCGCTTCGTGAAAGGTCGCACCCATGCAGACGATCTACCAGAAGATGGAAACCACCGAACTCGATGCCGCCATCGAGGCGCTCAAAGCCGAGGTCGCCGAGGTCAAGGCCAAGGGCCTGGCGCTCGACATGGCCCGCGGCAAGCCGTCGCCCTCCCAGGTGGACATCTCGCGCCCCATGCTCGATATCCTTAACGCCGACGCCGATCTGCACGACGGCAACGTCGACTGCTCCAACTACGGCTGCTTCGAGGGCATTCCCTCGGCACGCAAGTTGGCAGGGGAGTTCCTGGGCTGCCCCGCCGAGCAGACGCTCGTGCTGGGTTCGTCGAGCCTTTTGATCGAGCATGACATCGCCGGCATGTTCTGGCGCTGCGGTTCGTGCGGCAGCGAGCCCTGGGACGCCTACGAGGCCGCGCACGACGGCAAGAAGGTCAAGTTCCTGTGCCCCGTTCCCGGCTACGACCGCCACTTTGGCATCACCGCCGACCTGGGCATCGAGAATGTCCCCGTCGCGATGACCGACAACGGCCCCGACATGGACGAGGTCGAGCGCCTCGTTGCCGCTGACGATTCCATCAAGGGCATCTGGTGCGTGCCCAAGTATTCCAACCCCACGGGCATTACCTTTAGCGAGGACACCGTGCGCCGCCTGGTTGAGATGCCCACGGCCGCGCCCGATTTCCGCATCTTCTGGGACAACGCCTACTGCGTGCACGACCTGTACGACGAGACCGACGAGCTCGCCAACATCTTTGACCTCGCTCGCGCGGCGGGCACCGAGGATCGCGTGGTGGCCTTTGCCTCGACGTCCAAGATCACCTTCCCGGGCGCCGGCATCGGCTTTATCGGTGCGAGTCCCGCGGTCATCGCCGAGTTCTCCAAGTGCCTGAAGGCCGGCCTCATCAGCGCCGACAAGCTCAACCAGCTGCGTCACGTGCGCTTCCTTCCCACCATCGAGGCGGTCAAGGAGCACATGAAAAAGCATGCCGAGTTCCTGCGCCCGCGCTTTGAGGCCGTCGAGCGCAAGCTCACCGAGGGCTTGGGCGACACGGGCTGTGCCACCTGGACGCACCCCCGCGGCGGCTACTTTGTGAGCTTCGATGGTCCCGAGGGCTCGGCCCAGAAGGTCGCCGCGCTTTGCGCCGACCTGGGCGTCAAGCTCACGCCGGCCGGTGCTACCTGGCCCTATGGCAAGGACCCGCGCGACACCAACATCCGCATCGCGCCGAGCTATCCCACGGTCGAGGACCTGGAGGCCGCGCTCGATGTGCTGGTGCTGGCCGTTAAGCTTGTCGCTGCCGAGCTTGCGCGTGCCGAGCGCGCCTAACGCGCGGCTTCCCGTACCATCCGCACTTTCGATACGTAAAGGAGCGTATACATGGATTTGGGTATTTCCACCAACCCCACGCCAGAGCTCTACACCATTAAGGTGACCGGTGAGATCGATATCTCTAACGCCGATAGCCTGCGCAATGCCATCGACCTGGCGCTCGAGCAGCCCACTGAGGCCGTTGAGCTCGATTTTGCCCAGGTGAGCTACATCGATTCGACGGGCATTGGCGTGCTCGTGGGCGCTGCGCACCACGCGGTCGACCACGGTAAGCGCTTTAGCTGCACCAATGTGCAGCCTCCGGTGATGCGCGTGGTTCAGCTGTTGGGTGTCGACCAGGAGATTTCGATCACCGCTGCATAATCTTTGTCCCCAAAAGGGCGTGCCGTTTGGCATATGTTTGTGATGCGCTCGGACGTTTTGGCGTCCGGGCGCTATACTTGACCGAATGAATAGACGAGTTCCGGCCGAATGGCGCGGTGCGGGCTCGACTCACATCGAGCCTTGGAGGTATGTGTGTTTGGTATTGGAGAGGGTGAGCTCGCGATCATCGTGGTCTTCGGCTTTTTGCTGTTTGGCCCGGATAAGCTCCCGCAGATGGGCCGCACGATCGGCCGTGCCATCCGTCAGTTCCGCGAGACGCAGGAAAAGATGACGGCCGTTGTTCAGTCCGAGATCATCGATCCGGTAAGCGAGGCTGCTTCGGCTCCGGTCAAGCCCAAGAAGGCTGCTGCGACCGACGACGATTCCGATGCGGACGAGGGCGCCGCTGAGCCGGCAGCGCCCGCCAAGAAGGAGACCTTTGCCGAGCGTCGCGCCCGTCTTGCTGCCGAGAAGGCCGCAAGCGAGGGTGCTGCTGAGGGCGAGGGCGCTGCCGAGGATCTTGCGACCGAGGGCACCGAGCCCGCTGCTGCTGCTGTCGAGCCCGAGCCTGCTGTAGAGCCCGAGCCCGAGCCGGCAGAGCCCACGACGGCTGACCTCTACGCCCGTCGTCCCCGCAAGCGCAAGGTCGTCGTCGACCAGCTCGCTCGCGAACTCGAGGCCGAGGACGACGCTGCTGCCGCCGACGCCCCGAAGGGAGGCGATGAGTAATGCCTATCGGACCTGCGCGTATGCCGCTCTTCGATCACCTGGGAGAGCTTCGTCGCCGCCTGACCATCGTGGTCGTGTCGGTGTTTGCCGCCGCTATCGTGCTGTATTTCGCCACACCCGTGGTGCTCGACATCTTGGAAGACCCCATCCGCTCCTTTGTGCCGGACGGTAAGTTCTACATCACCACCACGCTCGGCGGCTTTGGCCTGCGCTTCTCGCTTGCCATCAAGATGGCCGTGGTCATGTGCACGCCCATGATCATCTGGCAGATTCTGGCATTTTTCCTGCCGGCATTGCGCCCCAACGAGCGCAAGTGGGTCGTGCCCACGGTGCTCGCCTCGACGCTGCTCTTCTTCCTGGGCGCCATCTTCTGCTACTTCATCATCATCCCGGCCGGCTTTGAGTGGCTCATCGGCGAGACCTCGGCCGTCGCCACCGCGCTGCCCGACCTGGAGAACTACGTCAACATGGAGCTGCTCTTTATGATCGGCTTTGGCGTGGCGTTCGAGCTTCCGCTCATCATCTTCTACCTGTCCGTTTTCCACATCGTGTCCTACGCCGCCTTCCGCAGCGCTTGGCGCTATGTGTACGTGGGCCTGCTCGTGGCTTCGGCTGTGATCACGCCCGACGGCTCGCCCGTCACCCTGGGCCTTATGTACGGCGCCCTGCTCTCGCTCTACGAGATCTCGCTTGCCGTCGCCCGCGTGGTCATCACTGCGCGCGAGGGCAAGGAGGGCCTGTTCGTGAGCCGTCTGGACCTGTTCTCGGACGACGAGGACGACGAGGAGTAAATCGGTATGCACGAGGTTGGCATTGTCAACGGCATACTCGATACAGTGATTCGCGCGGCGCGTGGGGCGGGGGCCTCGCGCGCCGTTTTGGTAACGCTGCGTATCGGGGATATGACCGAGGTCGTGCGCGAGGCGCTCAACTTTGCCTGGGAGACGTTTCGCGATGAGGATCCGCTCACGAAGGGCTGCGAGCTCGCCGTGGAGGAGATTCATCCGCAAAGCGAGTGTCTGGACTGCGGCGAGGTCTTCGATCACGACCGCTTCCATTGTCGCTGCCCCCAGTGCGGAGGCGCCAACGTGCGCCTGCTGCACGGCCGCGAGCTCGATATTGCGAGCATCGAGATCGAAACCCCCGACGATTAGTCCGCCCAGCCATCTGATGATGGGGTATAAAGGGGCAAAAGTAAGGAGCGCCGAATATGGCCGAGAAAACGATTGATATCGCGTCGCCGATTCTGTCGCGCAATGAGCGCCTGGCAGATCAGCTGCGTCAGCGATTCACAGAGACAAACACCTACGTGATCAACGTGCTATCGAGCCCCGGCTCGGGCAAGACCACCACGATCCTGGGTACCAACGAGCGCCTGCGCGACAAGGCGGGCCTTCGCTGTGCCGTCATCGAGGGCGATATCGCCTCGGACGTCGACGCCATCACCATGAAGGAAGCCGGCATGCCCGCTATCCAGATCAACACGGGCGGCCTGTGCCACCTCGAGGGCAATATGATCATGGAGGCAGTCGACGCGTTCGACCAAGCTGTGGGTCTGGAAAACATCGACGTTATCTTTATCGAAAACGTGGGTAACCTGGTCTGCCCGGTCGACTTTGACCTGGGCGAGAACCTGTCCATCATGATCCTCTCGGTGCCCGAGGGCGACGACAAGCCCATCAAGTACCCGGGCATCTTCCAGCACGCCGGCGCACAGCTACTCAACAAGGTCGACGTGGCCCCGGCTTTCGATTTTGACATGGATAGGTATACTAAGACACTCGATGACCTCAATCCGCAAGCGCCGCGGTTTGCCGTGAGCGCGCGCAAGGGCGAGGGCATGGATGCCTGGTGCGATTGGCTCATCGGGCAGGTCGAGCAAGCAAGGGCGTAAGTCGGCCGCCATACGGGCGGGCGTAGCCGCAGAGATACGAGATAGGAGCCTCTTTTGAAGCTCATCATCGCCGAGAAAAACGACGCCGCGCGTCAGATCGCCGAGCGTCTGTCCACGGGCAAGCCCAAAAAGGACAAGGTGTACAACACCGCCATCTACCGTTTTGAGTGGAAGGGCGAGGAGTGCGTGACCATCGGCCTTGCCGGTCACATCCTGGCGCCCGATTTTTGCGACAGCGTGCTGTTCGATAAAAAGCTGGGCTGGTATTCGGTCACCGAGGACGGCGAGATGCTGCCGGCCGACATGCCCGATGGCCTGGCCCGTCCGCCCTACGACACCAAGCGCAAGCCGTTTCTTGCCGACGGCATCTCCATCAAGGGCTGGAAGCTCGAGAGCCTGCCTTACCTTACCTGGGCGCCGGTCATCAAGCTGCCGGCCGAGAAGGAGCTCATTCGTTCGCTCAAGAACCTGGCCAAGAAGTCCGACAGCGTCATCATCGCCACGGACTTTGACCGCGAGGGCGAGCTGATCGGTTCGGACGCCCTCAACAAGGTGCGCGAGGTGGCGCCGGACTTGCCGGTTGCCCGCGCCCAGTATTCTTCGTTTACCAAGGCCGAGATCACGCAGGCCTTCGATAACCTCGTCTCGCTCGACCAGAATCTGGCCGACGCCGGCGAGAGCCGCCAGCACATCGACCTCATTTGGGGCGCGGTGCTCACGCGTTACCTGACGCTCGCCAAGTTTGGCGGCTTTGGCAACGTGCGCTCTGCCGGCCGCGTGCAGACACCGACGCTCGCCCTGGTGGTTGAGCGCGAGCGCGAACGCATGGCGTTTGTGCCCGAGGACTATTGGCAGATTCGCGGCATGGGTGCCGCGCAGGGTGCCGCCGAGGACGATCGCTTTAAGATTGCGCACAAGACGGCGCGCTTTACCGACAAGGATGCCGCCGAGACAGCATACGGCCACGTTGACGGCGCCACGACGGCAACCGTCGCTGCGGTGACCAAGCGCTCGCGCAAGCAGCAGCCGCCCACCCCGTTTGCGACGACATCGCTGCAGGCTGCCGCCGCGGCCGAGGGCATCTCGCCTGCGCGTACGATGCGCATCGCCGAGTCCCTCTATATGGCCGGCCTCATCAGCTACCCGCGTGTCGACAATACCGTGTACCCCGCGACGCTCGACCTGGGCGCCGTGGTGAGCGACCTGGCAAAGATCAACCCGGCGCTGGCGCCCGTGTGCAAAAAGGTGCTCGCCGGCCCCATGAAGCCCACGCGCGGCAAGGTCGAGACCACCGACCACCCGCCGATCTATCCCACGGGCGAGGGCGATCCGTCCACGCTCGACGGCGGCCAGCGCAAGCTCTACGACCTCATCGCCCGCCGCTTCCTGGCGACGCTCATGGGTCCCGCGACTATCGAGAACACCAAGCTCGAGCTTGACGTCAACGGAGAGCCGTTCGTGGCCTCGGGCGACGTGCTCGTGACTCCGGGCTTCCGCGAGGCCTACCCGTACGGCCTTAAGCGCGACGAGCAGATGCCGCCGCTGGAGCAGGGCGATACGGTCGATGTGTTCGACATTAAACTCGAGGCCAAGCAGACCGAGCCGCCCGCGCGTTACAGCCAGGGCAAGCTCGTGCAGGAGATGGAAAAGCGCGGCCTGGGCACCAAGTCCACGCGCGCGAGCATCATCGAGCGCCTGTATGCCGTGCGCTACCTCAAAAACGATCCCGTGGAGCCGAGCCAGCTGGGTATCGCCATCATCGACGCGCTGACGCAGTTTGCCCCGCGCATCACGAGCCCCGATATGACCAGCGAGCTCGACGGCGACATGACCCGTGTGGAGCGCGGCGAGGACACCGAAGAGCATGTCGTGACGCACTCGCGCGCGCTGCTGGCCGGCGTGCTCGACGAGCTGCTCAAGCATACGCAGGAGCTGGGCGACGCCATCAGCGACGCCGTCACGGCTGATGCGCGCGTGGGCGCCTGCCCCAAGTGCGGCAAGGACCTGGTTATGAAGACGAGCGCCAAGACCCGTGGCAGCTTCATTGGCTGCATGGGCTGGCCCGACTGCGACGTGACCTATCCGGTGCCGAGCGGCGTCAAGGTGAGCCCGCTCGAGGGCGAGGCCGCCGTGTGCCCCGAATGCGGTGCGCCGCGCATCAAGTGTCAGCCGTTCCGCCAGAAGGCTTTCGAGATCTGCGTGAACCCGACGTGCCCCACCAACTACGAGCCCGACCTTAAAGTGGGCGAGTGCAAGGTGTGTGCCGAGGCCGGACGCCATGGCGACCTGATCGCGCACAAGAGCGAGAAGAGCGGCAAGCGCTTTATCCGCTGCACCAACTACGATGACTGCGGCGTGAGCTATCCGCTGCCGGCGCGTGGCAAGCTCGAGGCGACGGGCGAGACCTGTCCCGAGTGCGGCGCCCCCATCGTGGTGGTCAACACGGCGCGCGGCCCGTGGCGTATCTGCGTCAACATGGACTGCCCGACCAAGGAGAAGAAGCCCGCCCGCGGCCGCAAGACTGCGACCAAGACGAGTGCGGTGAAGAAGACGACGGCTGCAAAGAAGACCACGGCTGCGAAGAAGACGACGGCCAAGAAGACGGCCGCGAAGAAGTCGACCGCCAAGAAGGCCGCCGCCGACAAATAGCCGAACAGCGACGCAACACAGCAACAGGGGCCGGGTGCGCGAATCTAAGCGCGCGCCCGGCCCCGCTCATGAGTTGCGGTGAAATAGTTCTTATTTGAGCTTGCAGGGCTCAAAAACTGGAACTATTCCACCGCAACTTCTTGTTGGTTGGGGAGTTTAGTTCACCTCGACGGGCTTGGCACCGGGGTAGCGGTTCTCAAAGTCCAGGCGGTACTTGTTGCTGCTGGTTCCCGGCTCGTTGTCGCGCGCCAACGGCGCCACGATCTCGTCCTTGTGGTCCTCGGGCTTGGAGTACTTCAGGCTGATCTCCCAAGCGTCGCAGATCGCGTCGATGCGGTGATCCAGGTCGTCGTACAGGGCGATGATGTCCTTCCAGGAGCTGTAGTTCTTGGAGCTCGTGGGGACGTCCAGGTCCTCGACGATATCGTAATACTGCTCGATGGTGTCCTCCGTGCGCTCGGCGACGTCGGCGAGATTTTGACGGGTGGTGCGATCTTCTTCCAGATAGCTGCCGTTAAAGGCCTGCGCGCAGGCGCGAACCTGGCTGTCGAGGTCTTCGAGCAGGTCGTAGTATTCGCTCAATCGACGGTAGAGGTTCTGCTCGGAAAGCGTTGTTTCGCCGCCATCCTCGTCGTCATCGTCATCATCGTCGTACAGGCTGTTGGGATCGCCGAAGGGCTTTAGGTCATCGGCATCGTCATCGTGGTGCAGCTTGGCTACCTCGGCAGTCGTCTGCGTGGCGGCGTTGTCGAACGGCTTGATCACAAAGAAGATGACCAGGGCGATGATGATCGCCACCAGCACAACGATAACGGCGATGAGCGGCCCGGTGCCGCTCTTTTTGGGAGCGGGGGCCTGTAGCGAGGCGGGCGTATACGCGGAAGCCGGCTGCTGCTGGGGCGAGCCGCCCGCGACAGGGATGCGCTGCGTCGTTTCGACCGCCGCGGGGCCGGCGGCGGGGTCGGGGCGATAGGCGAGAGGATCGTTTGATTTGGTTTGCGACGTATCGAGGGCGCCGGTCTGCTCAAAAGCGGGCTGGCTATCGCTCGCGGCTGCTTGCTCAACGGGTGCACCGCACGAGGTGCAGAACTTGGCATCATCTGCAAGAAGCTTGCCGCACGAGGCGCAATACCGAGACATTGCCACTCCTTTCGCCACATTTCAATGCAATACGACGATTATACCCAGCGTCCCAAAAAGCCGGCAGTTAGGGACGTTCCTTTTCGGCCGGGTAGTCATTCTTAAACGACTAGTCACTCAAGAACGTCCCCAACGACTAGGTTGGGTTTGGGGTGCGCCTGCCCCTGGGGTATCATGGCTTGGTTGCTATAACTCGCATTTTCGCGCCTTGTAGGAAGGGGCTGCGCCCATGGCTTTTGAGCCCGCTCAACATAGCTTTATCACGCTCGAGGGCGTCGACGGCGCCGGCAAGTCCACACAGGCGCGCCTACTGGCCCGCGCGCTCGACCTTGCCGGCTACCAGGTTGTGAGCCTGCGCGAGCCGGGCGGCACCGCCATCAGCGAAAAGATCCGCGCCCTGCTGCTCGACCCTGCCAACACGGCGATGGGCGATACCTGCGAGCTACTGCTCTACGAGGCCGCGCGCGCCCAGCTGGTGCACGAGGTCATCGCACCCGCCCTCGCGGCCGGCAAGGTGGTCCTGTGCGACCGCTTCTACGATTCCACGACGTGCTACCAGGCGTTTGCCGATGGCCTCGACCGTCAGATGGTACGCGACGCCAACAACCTGGCCGTCGCCGGCACGCACCCGGCGCTCACGCTCGTCTATCACATCACGCCCGAGCAGGCGGCGCTACGCATGGCCGCCCGTGGTGCTGCTGACCGCATGGAGGCCAAGGGCGTGGCATTCCAAGAGCGCGTTTACCAGGGCTTTTGCGCTATTGCTGCCGAGGAGCCGGACCGTGTGAAGCTCATCGACGCCACCGCGCCAATCGCAGATGTCTTCGCGCAGACGGTCGAGCAGGTTCGCGCGTACGGCCTCGACATTCCCCAAGATGCTGTCGCCGCCGCGCTCGCCCAGGAGGCTGAGTAACATGGCCCCCGCTCAGGCAAGCCTGCTCGCCAAGCTCGACACCCAAGAGCGCGTGCGCGACTTTTTGACCAACGCTATCGCCAGCGGCCGCGCATCGCACGCCTACCTGTTCTTGGGCGCTCCCGGTGCCGGCAAGCTCGACGCCGCATGGGCGCTTGCCCAGGCATTCCTGTGCGAGCAGGACGGCTGCGGATCGTGCGACAGCTGTGTGCGCGTCGCGCGCCATACGCACCCCGACGTGCACTATTACACGCCCGAGAGCGCCACAGGCTACCTCATCGCCCAGACCCGCGAGCTCCTCGACGACGTGCCCCTCGCACCCATCCGCGCCAAGGCAAAGGTCTACATCATCGATCGCGCCGAACAGTTGCGCGCCAACACTGCCAACGCGCTGCTCAAAACGCTCGAGGAGCCGCCCGAGGGCGTCATGTTCATCCTGCTGGGCACCTCGTCCGACGTAATGCTGCCCACCATCGTGAGCCGCTGCCAGTGCGTGCCGTTTAGGCTGGTGTCGCCCACTGTGGCCGCACAGGCCGTGAGCCGCGCCACCGGCCAGGACCCCGCGCGTTGCCGCATGGCCGTCGCCGTGGCGGGAAGCCCCACGCGTGGTATCGAGTTCCTCAAGAGTGCCGAGCGCCAGGACGCTCGCCGTCAGATGGTCCGCGCCATCGACTCGCTCATCGCCGCCGACGAGGCCGACGTGCTCAGCCGCGCCAAGTCGCTCATCGTTGCCGTCAAGGCGCCGCTCGCCGAGGTCAAGTCCACGCAGGAAAAGGTGCTCGAGCAAAACGCCGACTACCTGTCGCGTGGAGCATTGAAGCAGCTTGAGGACCGCAACAAGCGCGAACTCAACGCGCGCGAGCGTTCGGGTATCATGGAAGCGCTGGCGAGCGCGCGGACGCTCATGCGTGACGTGCTGCTGACGCTTCAGGACGAGGCGGCCGACGTGGTGAACGAGGACGTGCGTGACACAATCGGGCGGCTTGCCGCCGCGACGAATGTTGCGGGTGCCACCCAGGCGCTCGAGGCGGTCGCAGCCGCCGAGCGCAACATCGCCAGAAACGTTACTCCCCAGCTGGCCATCGAGGTCGTGCTGTTCGATATCAGGAAGGCACTGAAATGCCGTTAGTTGTACCCGTTAAGTTTACCTACGCCTCGCGCGACCTGTGGTTCGACCCGCAGGATCTGGATATCCTCGAGGCCGATTACGCTATTTGCTCCACCGAGCGTGGAACCGAGATCGGCCTGGTCACGGCCGATCCCTTCGAGGTGCCGCAGGACGAGATCGGCCAGCCGCTCAAGCCCGTGCTGCGTGTGGCGAGCGACATCGACCTGCAGCTTGCCGACGACCTGGCCATCCAGGGCGACGAGGCCATGGTCGATTTTCGCCGTCTGGTCAAGGAGCTCGACCTCGAGATGAAGCCGGTCGGCGTCGAATATCTCTTTGGCGGCGAGAAGGCCGTGTTCTACTTTGCGGCCGAGGAGCGCGTCGATTTTCGCCAGCTCGTCAAGGATCTGTCTTCGACGCTGCACATTCGCGTCGACATGCGCCAGATCGGCGTGCGAGACGAGACCCGCCTGGTGGGCGGCTATGCCCAGTGCGGCCAGGAGCTCTGCTGCACGCGCTTTGGCGGACAGTTTGAGCCGGTTTCGATCCGCATGGCAAAAGAGCAGGACCTGCCGCTCAATTCGTCCAAGATCAGCGGCGTCTGCGGCCGCCTGATGTGCTGCCTGCGCTACGAGTTCGAGGCCTACAAGGACTTTAAGAGCCGCGCGCCCAAAAAGAAGACGCTTATCGATACGCCGCTTGGCAAGGCGCGCATCCAGGAATACGACACCCCGCGTGAGCAGCTGGTGTTGCGCCTGGAGAACGGCAAAGTCTTTAAGGTCAACCTGGCCGATATGACCTGCTCCGAGGGCTGCAAAAAGAAGGCCGCCGAGCAGGGTTGCAACTGCCGTCCCGACTGCGTGACGCGCGATGTGCTCGAGCGCATCGAGTCGCCCGAGATGCGCCTGGCGCTTATGGAGCTCGACCGCGAGAACGGCGTCGACGTGGGCGATGGCCTGTCGAGCGCCGATCGCTTGGCGGGCACGTCGATGCCCAAGCGCCGTCGTCGCGATGCAGATGCCGATGCTCGCGCTGCTCAGAGCCAGGGCGAGGGCCGTGGCCGCGGTAAGGGTCGCGGTAAGGCCGAAGCGCCCGAGGCCGAGGAAGCCGCCGGTGGCCGTCGCCGTCGCAAGCGTGCGGGCTCGGGCGATGCTGGCGAGGCCGCGGCTGCAGGTAAGAATACCTCCCGCGAGCGCGAGGCTCATCAGCCCCAGCAGCAGAATCGCGGCGGTGGCATGAACCCCACGCGCCGTCGTCGTCGTCATTTGTCGAGCGAGGAGCGCGAGGACGCCTTCCGCGCAGCAGCCGCTCGCGAGGCCGGTGCCGCTCCCAAGGGCGGCTCGGGTTCCGATGCTCCTGCCGACAAGGGTGGCAAGCAGTGCAACGATGACGAGCGCGCTCCGCGTCCGCGCCGTCGCCATTCCTCGGGCACGCAGCAAAAGCCCTCGGTGCCTTCTGTGGCCGATCAAGTCTCGGATGGCGAGGTCAAGGTCACGCGTCGTCGTCCTGGAGACGGCGGAGGGGCGGCTGCCAAGGCCACGCGCGGCGCCGCTCGCGACGAACGCGAGTCGCGCGAAGATCATGGTGGCGAGGATTCGGCCGACCAGGGCCAGAAGCGCCGCCGCCGTCGTCGTTCCCGCAAGCCGCGTCAAGATGGTGGCGAGGGCTCGACCCAAAACTCGTCCGCACCGCAACCGCCTGCCGGCGAATAACGCCCGCGAGCGGATTTAACTTGTCCTGCCCCGAGTGCATCGGGGTATCATAGCGCTGAATCAACAACCCTCCCTGCGACCGAACGTAGGGAGGGTTGTGTCTTGAAGAGGCATTTGAATGTGTTGGGTCGCTTGCAAGGTGTTGGCGCCCTACCGTTTGCGGATGAATTACTACCGTTTGCCGAGCGCGCGGCACACGAAGCGCTTGAGGCGTTGTCGCCCACGCGATGCGCCGGTTGCGAGCGCGCCGGTGCGCTTATTTGCCAAGACTGTCTGTCGGCGTTTACGCTCATAGACCCGCGCCATAGCTGCACCCGATGCGGCGCCCCGTTTGGAGACCTGCTGTGTACCGAGTGCTCGGTCGAGGGCGCGTCCTCGGCAATGGCCGAGGCGCTCGATCGCTGCTTGGCGTGCGCCGTCTATGTGCACCCGCTGCCGCGCATCATTAAAGCGTACAAAGACGCGGGCGAGCGACGCCTGGCGTCGTATCTAGCGGAGCTGCTATACGACACCGCCTTACATGCCCAGGTCGCGGCACCCGAACGCTACGGCGGTGTGTTGTCCGGCGCCGATGCGGTGGTGTTTGTGCCCGCGACGGCGGCGGCGTTTCGGCGACGCGGCTTCGATCATATGGAAGCCATCGCGCGCCCATTTTGCGAGCTGTCGGGTGTTCCGTTGATCGACGCCCTCGTTAAATACGGCCATGGCGACCAGCGCGAACTCGGTCGTGAAGAACGCCGTGAACGCGCCCGAGGTATGTACGAGACCGTTGAGGACGTGCGCGGCCTCCGCCTGCTGCTCATCGATGACGTCATTACCACGGGCGCGACCATGGCCGCTGCGTCGGCGGAACTCAGGCGTGCCGGCGCTGCGGCCGTCGATGGCCTTGCTATAGCGCGCGTTTGGTAGGGGTGGTTCAGATGGCAATAAAGATCGGGCAGCGCAGCAAGCCGACAAGCGAGCAGTTAGCGGCATCCGTAATCCTGACGGGCGCCTCGGCGCTGCGCATGATTCGAGCCGAGCGCCGGCAGATGGGCTACATCGGCTGGAAGGACCTCGAACCCGAGGAGGAACGCCGCGTACTGAGCGCGTCATCGCCCTCGACCGAGGATATCTATCTTCCCGACCTGGTGCGGATCGGAGCTAAAAGCGGCGAGGTGCAAGAAGACCTGTGCCTGCTAGTGGGGTCTGCGGCACAGCGCCGTCGCATGCCTGGCGTGAGTTGGTCTGTCTGCTCCGCGGGGTTGCCGGCCGGCTCGATTTTAGAGGTGGAACCGGGGGTGTACAGCCTATCTTCCGAGGCCCTTTGCGTTGCCGTTGCGCGCGAGGTTGGCTGCATTCAGGCATTTGCCCTGGCCCAGGAGCTGTGCTCCAAGATTTCACTGAGCGACCGAGGTGAGTATCTGCCTCCCTATACGTCGCCTGTCGTGAACAGATTGGCAAAGGACAAGGACCAGCCTGCGGATGTGGGCTACTTTGAGGTCGAACCGGTGCTGACACCCGATCGCCTGGCAGAATACCTCGCAGCTTGCAAAGGGAGTGCAGCCAAACAGCTGCGGCGCCTGTGCCCCTATCTGTCGGAAAACCTGCGTTCACCCATGGAATGCATCATGCTCGCCCTGTTTTCGTTTCCGTTTTCCTATGGGGGATTTGCCTGCGGTCCTTTTAAGACCGATTACAAGATTGAGTTCAACGACCGTGCGCAGGCAATCTCGGGGATGCCGCATGCAGTTTGCGATGCGTATCAGGAAGCAGCCCGGTTTGACCTGGAATACAACGGTGAGTTGGGCCATTCCTCCCGGAGGGGACGTATCCATGATGAAAAACGCAACACGGGCTTGATTACTATGGGAATCGAGGTCGCGACGGTCAACAACGAGATGCTCTGCGACATGGAAGCAATGGAAGCACTCGCATGGCGTATCCATCAACGCATGGGCAAGCGGTATCGAAACCGTGTCGATGCTCGCAGGGGGAAACAAGAGGCATTGCTTAACACGCTGCGGGCGTGTTTTGGGCTTAAGCCAGCCTGATTTCACCTTGAATAGAGGGGGTTACTTATATGTGCTGGCCAAAAAATGGCAAATATGAGTACTGTCACTAAATCAGTAACAGCAAAATCAAGGAATTTTGGACTCGGAGTCGCCAAAAAGTAAGAAGATAATAAACAAATGTGGAATACCTAGACATCAAGTCGGCGGCAATGAGTGCAAAATCTGCCTGAGAGACCAAAATTGCCTGTCACTAAATTGGTAACAGTACTCATATTTGCCATTTTTTGGCCAAGGCATCCTAAAACAGGTGCTCCGGAGCTCCCCGCAGGGGAGCTCCGGGCTTCAAGGGGGCATGAATGGTTCGCTCCGACCTGCGAAATCTGTGCTCACGGTGCGAATGACGCCCCTAACCTTAAACTTTAGCTTGAACTTAGCTATAATGCGCTACGTTCCTGCCAGGCTGTGGTTGCGGACGGACGAAATGTCCATCCTAGTCCAAGACAGACGCGGTCAAAGGGATCCACGTAAGCGACCGCGTGCGCGCGGCGCGATCATGGCGCGTCCTAGATGTAAGCCGCACCGTCCGTTCTACTTTCTTTGGGGCAATACCGCCTCGCGGGCGAGCGGGCCAGTCGTGAAGGTGGCTGCGGCCTCCCGAGCAAACACCCCGGTGCGCAAGTGTGGGGTCAAATACCAGGTCAGCTGGTGGGAACAACCCGATATTCCGCGCAACGCACGGATTGTATACGACACAGAAGGCAGGGTAGTGGACATGGTGAGGGGCAGCTTGATGCACGCGGCTCGGTTAGGTGCTGGGACCGCGGCGGTCATTGCCGTATTGGGTCTGAGCGGATGCGCGTTCAATCCACTGTCCACGTTCACGACGCCCACGATTGAACAGATCGAGCGCGAGACCGTCACCCCTACGGTGTCGGACGATGCCCTGGTCACCCCTGGTACCCTGACGGTCGCCCTCGATACTTCCGATGCCCCGCAGGCCATGCAGGGCGCCGATGGCAACCTTACGGGCTACGCGGTCGACGCCGCCCGCGCCCTCGCAAACCGTATGGGCCTCAAGGTCGCCTTCGTCGATGCGTCTTCTGCCGATTCCGCGCTTGGCGACAAAAAGGCCGATATCTTCATTGGCGACATCAATTCCACGAACGGCGACATCAGCACGCTCGGTACCTGCCTGTATGACGCCGCCGCCGTGTTCGGAAAGACGAGCGACGGCGAGTCGCTGAGCGTCTCCACCGAAACGCTTAACACCGCTACCCTGGGCGTTCAGACTTCCTCGGCCTCGCAGGAGGCGCTTGCCAAGCAGAGTATCACGGCCAACCAAAAGACCTTCTCCAACATCAACGAGTGCTTTGAGGCGCTCGAGTCCGGCGAGGTCGACTACGTGATTTGCGACTCCACGGCCGGCGGCTACCTCGCACGCTTGATAAGCCAGATCTCCTACGTCGGCACGCTCGAGACGCCCTCGACGCTCGGTGTCGCAGGCCTCGCGGCCAACGACGAGCTGTGCCGCGCCGTAAGCGATGCCCTCGACGGCATCACGGTTGATGGCACGCTCGAAGCGGTCCACTCCGTCTGGTACGGCACGATGCCCTACGATCTCACTACCAAGACGGTCTCGGGCGCCGACGTGCAGTCGACCGACACCGGATCCAGCGAGTCGGCGTCCTCCGACTCGAGCAGCGAGGGTGCGTCCTCCGAAGACAAGTCGTCCAGCCAGGAGGGCACCATCACCGACGATGACATTAACAAGCTCAACAGCTAGTTATTGCTAGGGGTAGTGTCTCCTATACGCTAGGAAGGACACCTCTTCACGGTTTCAACACGCAAAGCTGGGCTTCCCCAATAGGGGAGCCCAGCTTTTTTGTTTCCATAAAACCAGCAGGTCAAAGCCAATTTCCAGAATCAAAAGCAAAGCCGCCGACGCCCTCCTATAGCGCACTTTGCCTCGGAAAAGTGCGAGACTTCGGTATGCGGTACAAAGCAATCGTTATTCGGGTCTTTGAGAATCCGCGTGATTAAATGCACGGCAATGGGTACATAGCCAGTACAGTAAGTCCCCGAGGCAGATTGGAGCCACGTATGGATATCAAGGTTTCTGGACGCAAGACGACGGTAACCGATGCTCTGCGTGCGCATGTGGATGAGAAGATCGGCGAGGCGCTCAAGGTTTTCGATATCGAGCCCATGACGGTCGACGTTGTACTTCGCTATGAGAAGAACCCCTCGAACCCCAACCCGGCAATCGTCGAGGTCACGGTTCGCGCTCGCGGTTCTGTGATTCGCGTTGCCGAGCACGGTGCCGATATGTACGCCGCCATCGACCTTTCCGCCGATAAGGTTACCCGTCAGCTGCGCAAGTTCAAGACTAAGGTCGTGGACAACCGTCAGGGCGGTGCCAGCGCCGCGGACGTCGCGCCGGTTGAGCGCGTTGAGGATCTGGCCGACCTGCTGCTGCCCGAGGAGGAGGACGACCTGCTCGTCCGCGAGAAGGTCATCGACGTCACCCCGATGACTGAGGAGCAGGCGCTGGTGCAGACCGATCTGCTGGGCCACGACTTCTACGTGTTCGAGAACGCGACGACTGGCCTCATCAATGTGGTGTATCACCGTAAGAATGGTGGATATGGCATCATCAAGCCCCGTATCGAAACACTTGACGAGTAAAATACGTTAACTTGCATGAGTTAACGGCTGGCGGCCATCCCATGCGGGTGGCCGCCTTTTTACGTAAGGAGTCGCTTTGATGGACAAGGCTGCATCCGCCGGCCATTCAGACCGCTGCCGCATCGTCGTCGATACCTGCTGCGACTTTAGCCCCGAGGTCGCCGCGAACCTCGATGTCGATATCCTGGGCTTCCCCTTCATCATCGATGGCGAGGAGCGCACGGACGACATCTGGTCGAGCATCACACCCAAGGAGTTCTACGACCGCATGCGCGCCGGCGCCCGCGTGTCCACCTCGGCTGTGTCACTCGGTCGCTATATCGAGTTCTTTACCGAGTGCGCCAAAGAGGGCACGCCTACGGTCTACCTGTGCTTTACCTCGGCGCTGTCGTCGAGCTACAACTCTGCGTGCCAGGCGGCGGACGCCGTGCGCGCCGAGTATCCCGATTTTGAGCTGTACGTGGTGGACAACGCCCTGCCCTGCGCGACCGGCGAGCTGCTGGCGCTCGAGGCCGTCCGTCAGCGCTCGGCGGGCCTGACCGCCAAGCAGCTGGTCGACTGGGCAAACGAGGCCAAGACCTACGTCCACGGCTACTTTACGCTCGAGAGCTTCGACGCGCTGGCGGCCGGCGGCCGCATTCCGCCCGCGGCGGCGCAGCTCACGGCAAAGCTCGACGTCAAGCCCGAGCTCTCCTACGACTTGGCTGGTTCCCTGTCACTGATCGGCGTCAACCGCGGCCGCAAGAAGGCACTCAAGTCCATCCTCAAGTCGTTCCGCGAGAACTATGTGCCCGATCGCACCATGCCCATCGCCATCATGACGGCCGACGCCGAGAAGGACGGCGATTGGCTCGAGGCCGCCATCCGCAAGGAGGAAGGTTGCGCCGACGTCACGATCATCCGCAGCTCCGTGGGTCCCACCATCGGCTCGCACGTGGGCCCCGGCATGGTGGCCTGCGCGTTTTGGGGCAAGAACCGCGCCGAGAAAGCCTCGCTTTCTGACCGCATCGCACGTCGCGTGCGCGGCGAGTAGGCAGGCGCTACGTCCGTAAGTGCCCTCAGCCCAAACGCTGGCGCCGAGTATTCAACCTGGTAACAACACCCAACCCAAAAGGAAAGGTTTCATGGCAAACAAGCTCTCCGTCGCATTCATCGGCACCGGAATCATGGGTGCCCCCATCGCCGGCCACATCCTGGATGCCGGCTATCCCGTCACGGTCAACAACCGCACCAAGTCCAAGGCCGCCGCGCTTATCGAGCGCGGTGCCGTTTGGGCCGATACGCCGGCCGACGCCGTGGCTAACGCCGATGTCGTCTTTACCATGGTGGGCTATCCCTCCGAGGTCGAGGAGCTCTACCTGGCGGGCGACGGCCTGCTGGCCTGCACCAAGCCGGGCGCGGTCCTGATCGACCTCACCACGAGCTCGCCCGAGCTTGCGCGCGACATTGCCGAGGCCGCCCAGGTCTCCGGCCGCATGGCGTTTGACTGCCCCGTCACCGGCGGCGAGTCGGGCGCGATCGCCGGCACGCTCACGGCTATCGTGGGTGCCACCGAGAACGACATCGCCCCGGTCCGCGACATCCTGGCTACCTTCGCGGCAAACATCTGCTGTTTCGATGGCGCCGGCAAGGGCCAGGCGGCCAAGCTCGCCAACCAGGTGTCGCTGGGCGCCTGCATGGTCGGCATGGCCGATGCTATGGCATTTGCCGAGCTCAACGGCCTGGATCTGGAGAAGACCCGTCAGATGATCCTGGGCGGCACCGGCAAGTCCGGCGCCATGGAGAGTCTGGCGCCCAAGGCGCTCGACGGCGACTACAAGCCCGGCTTTATGGTCGAGCACTTCATTAAGGACCTGCGTCTGGCGCTCGCTTACGCCGACGACCGCGAGCTCGCGCTGCCCGGCGCCGACGTGGCCTTTACGCTCTACGACATGCTCGACGCCATCGGTGGTGCCAAGCTGGGCACCCAGGCCATCACGGTCCTCTATAAGGAGGAGGCCGATGCCATCGCCGCCGGTCTGGACTGGTCGCAGTATCGTCCCGAGGAGCATGGTGCTCACGAGGAAGGCTGCGGTTGTGGCGAGCACGGCGACGACCACGAGTGCGGTTGCGGCCACCACCATGGCGAGGACCACGAGTGTTGTGGCGGCCACGGCCATGACGACGGCCACGAGTGCTGCTGCGGCCATCATCACGAGGAGTAGCGCCCATGAGCTGGACGTTCGTGGTGCTCGCGCTGGTGCTCTTTATCTTTGCGATCTACATTGGCTTTTTGTGCGGCCAGTGGGCCTGCGAAAAGTGCGTGATCACCAAGCGCGACTACTGGATCGCCAACTTTGCGGGTGCGGCGGCCGTCATCCTGCTGACCTGGGTGTTCTCGCTGTTCCCGCTGGTGCAGTTTGCGCCGATCGGCTGGCTCGGCGGTTTTATCGCCGGCCTTAAGATGAGCTTTGGCGAGTCCGTTGGCCCGTGGCGCAAGCATGACGAGGCCTTTAACGTCAACAAGGCCCATCGCGCCGCCGCCGATGCGGGCGACGCCGAGGAGCGCCGCCGCGCACGTCACAATGGCGCTGCCGACCGACAGCTCATCTCGGTCACCGATGACAGCAAGGGTGCTGGCAAACACACCAAGAAATAAGAAGAGGTAACTATGGCAGAAAACAAAGACGAACAGCTTACCGACGAGGAGCTGGCACAGCTTCAGCTGGCAGAGGAGAACGAGAACGCCGTCGACCGCCTGGTCCAGGAGCTCGGCTGCCCCACGCGCCGCATCCGCCAGTTTGCCGCCCGCGTGCTGCACCTGCTGGCCGAGCGCGACCCGCAGCGCGTCGTGCCCTGCGTGCCCGCACTGATCGAGGCGCTCGACCGCCCCGAGGCCCAGACCCGCTGGGAAGCCCTCGATGCCCTGACGGCGCTCGCCACCACCTGCCCCGAGCAGATGGGCGACGCCTTTGAGGGTGCCGAGACCGCGCTGTTCGACGAGCTTTCCTCCACGCTGCGCTACGCCGCCTTCCGCCTGCTGTGCGTGTGGGGCGCCACGAGTGTCGAGCGTTCGCGCGAGGCTTGGCCGATCCTGGACGAGGCCATCCAGTGCTATCACGGCGACCTCGAGTACCGCGACATGCTCGGTTGCCTGTACGAGTTTGGCCAGGGCGAGATCGATGCCGAGGTTGCCGAGAAGCTCGCGCTGCGCCTGAAGTTCGACGCCGAGAACGGCAAGGGCAGCTATCTTAAGGCCCGCTCGAGCGAGATTTGCGAAATGCTTGTTAAACGTTTTGGCCTGGATCTCTCCAAAAAGAAGAAGCGTGCTAGCGTTAAAAAATCTGACGACGCCGAAGACGAGGAGTAACAGATTATGGCGCACGATGTAGTCCTGATTCCCGGTGACGGTATCGGTCCCGAGATTACGCAGGCCATGCGCCGCGTGGTCGAGGCCACCGGTGTCCAGATCAACTGGAACGTCCAGGAGGCCGGTGCCGGCGTCATGGATGAGTTTGGTACGCCGCTGCCCCAGCACGTGCTCGATGCGGTCGCCGAGACCAAGGTTGCCATCAAGGGCCCCATCACCACGCCGGTCGGCACGGGCTTCCGCAGCGTCAACGTCGCCCTGCGCAAGCACTTTGACCTGTACGCCTGCGTGCGCCCCTGCCTGTCGCAGCCGGGTGACGGCTCGCGCTTCCGCGACGTCGACCTGGTCATCGTGCGCGAGAACACCGAGGATCTTTACGCCGGCATCGAGTTTGACGAGGGCGCTGCCGAGGTCGAGGAACTCTCGCAGCTCGTCGAGCGCTCGGGCCAAAAGACCTTCGCTGCCGATTCCGCCATCTCGATCAAGCCGATCTCGATCGCCAAGAGCCGCCGCATTGTGGAGTACGCCTTTGAGTATGCCCGCCGCTGTGGCCGCAAAAAGGTGACGGCCGTGCACAAGGCCAACATCATGAAGGCGACCGACGGCCTGTTCCTGCGCGTTGCGCGCGAGGTGGCCGCGAACTATCCCGATATCGAGTTCAACGACAAGATCGTCGACGCCACCTGCATGGGCTTGGTCCAGAACCCCAACGACTTCGACGTCCTGGTGCTGCCCAACCTGTACGGTGACATCGTCAGCGACCTGTGCGCCGGTCTGGTGGGCGGCCTGGGTATGGCCCCCGGCTCCAACATCGGTGCCGACTGCGCCATCTTCGAGGCCACGCATGGCTCCGCGCCTGATATCGCCGGCCAGGATATCGCCAACCCCACGGCCGAGATCCTCTCCGCTGCGATGATGCTCGACCACCTGGGCGAGAACGACGCGGCCAACCGCATCCGCGTCGCCGTTTCTGCCACGCTCGACGAGGGCAAGCAGGTTACCGGTGACGTGCGCCGCGCCCAGACCGGCTCCGTTGAGGGCGCCGTGGGCACGCAGGCCTTCGCCGATGCCGTTATCGCGCACCTGGCCTAAGGTATGCACACTGCAAACGCCTAAATAGTACTTAAGTGTTTGCGTATAACCTAAGAATCAATACGCCCGGCGCCTCGTCGGGCGTATTCTATTGGGGATTGTGTTCCCAACAAGGAGTTACTGACTATGGGTCTGATTCAAAAGAAGGACGAGAAGGACGAGATCGACGGCATCCAGATCATCGAGCGCGGCGAAGGCCCCGACGGTGATGAGGGCGAGAAGATCGACCTGGTCGCCGGCACGTCTGCCGAACATATCGCCGCTGGCACGACCGCCGAGGAGGAAGACGCTCGCCTGGAGGCAAAGATCGCCGCGGACGCCGCCGACGAGAACCTCATGCCCGAGGAGCAGGACGAGGACGACGACTCAGACGAAGACGACCATGCATCCAAGCACAAGAAGACGATGATTGCCGCCTTTGTGGTCGCTATCGTGATTGCTGCGGTGGTCGGCTTCTTTATTGGCAATGGCGGCTTTGGCGGCAAGGGTGTCGGCTCGGCGACCCTCACCGAGGACCAGCTCGATTCGACCGTGGCGAGCTATAGCTACAACGGCAAGAAGAGCGACATCACCGCGCGCGAGGCCATCGAGAGCCAGTACAGCCTCGACACCGTCAAGGATAGCGATGGCAACTACACCGCTCCTTCCGCCGACGTCATCCTGTCCTACGTGCGCAACAAGATTCTGCTCGACGCTGCCGAGGACGAGGGCATCACCGTCTCTTCCAAGGAAATGAAGAAGTACGCCGAGGATTCCATCGGCACCTCCGACTACAAGACCATGGCCACGCAGTACGGCGTGTCCAAGGACCAGGCCAAGCAGATCGTCCGCCAGTCTGCGACGCTGCAGAAGCTCTATAAGAAGAAGGTCGGCGATAGCTCCGCAAGCATGCCGACCGCCCCGACCGAGCCTGCTGACGGCAACGAGGAGACCGCGAGCAAGGACTACGCCGATTACATCATCAACCTTGCCGGCGACGAGTGGGATAGCGAGAAGGGCACTTGGAAGGACGCCGATGGCACCTACGCTAAGGCGTTCGCCGACGATGCCTTTACGGCCGATAGCGCGACCTATAAGCAGGCCATGACCGCCTACTACACTGCCTATCAGCAGTATTCCTCGCAGGCTTCGAGCGCCAGCTCCAAGTGGACCGAGTACGCTAACGGCCTCTATGCCAAGGCCAACATCAGCATCTACGGCCTGTTTGCGTAAGGGTTGCCCGAGCCGCCGAGCGCGTAGCCGAAATATCTGAATAAGCCCGCTAGAACGGATGTTGTTCTAGCGGGCTATTTGCGTTTAGGCGCTGGCGGCTTAATTATGGCTATTCATCCTTAAGCCCAAAGAGGCTATCGGCTTCATCGTCAGGTATATATTCCAGTACATCGCCCGGCTGGCAGTCGAGTGCTCGGCATATCGCGTCTAGAGTTGAAAAACGCACGGCAGATACCTTGCCCGTCTTGATGCGCGACATATTGACCTGAGAGATACCCACGCGTTCTGCAAGTTCTTTGGATGAGATCTTGCGTTCGGCCAGCATGCGGTCGAGCCGCAGAATAATCATGGATTCCCCCTAGAGCAACTCGTCATCTTGTTTTTGCAGGATGCACCCGTACTGGAAAACGGTGGCAAGCAGGCTAAAAATCAGGCCCGCAAAGAGCATAGAGAGGTCGAGCAGCTGGTCGTCAAGCGCATCTGTAAAGTTACCGCCAAATCCTGAGAGTATCAGCCCTGTGACTATGGCACCAAAAGGTTTCACGGCGGCGCCGCCGATAAAGAACAAATGTCCTACTTGACGTAGTATGCGGATGCATTCGAGGTCAAAGGGCCTGCCTGTCTTTTCGATACTGGAGAAAAGACTACAAACGCTTAGTGCGATAGCAAACGCGAGGCAAGCCATCAAGAGACTGCCTATGGCCGTGTGGCCATCGCCTGCAACGAGCATAAGCGGGGACTGCGCATCGGAGCCGACGAGAGCGAGGCACGGCCCTTCGCCGCTCTTGAGATCTATGGATTGAAGGCGCATTCCCTGGAAAAAACTAGGCCTTATAACTAGAAGAGAGATTGCCGCGACCGCAAAGACCCCCAGAGCAATCAGCGCGGCAATACCGGCTGAGGCCCATTTGCACATACGTGCGAGTTTCTTCAACTCGGTTATCGTCTGTTCACGGTCTGTAGCTTCATTCGATTCAATTTCATTGCGGCGAATCATGGCTCCTCCAATCATTACTTCAGTTGATACCTGTATCTTACTATATAATTAACGATAAACGATAAATAGTTGCAGAAATTAAGATGGTAACGTCTGGTCTAACAGAGCCAAAAGAAATATAACCTGCTTCAGCAATTGACTTGCTAGTGGCGCGAGTTGTTTATATAGATCTAAAATAGTCACAATATACAAATACTGAGAGATGTTGGAATATAGATGAAAGGATCTAAGGGTTTTCTTTTGTTAGTAATGATGCTGCTCGGACTGTTCTGTCTGAGCAGCCCTTCTTGGGCCGAGGCTGCCTGTCCTGAAGGTGAGCCTCAGCAGTCTTATACGGGCAGCCTACTGATAACCGCTAAGGATGGTGACGCTGACTCTCAGTCTGGGGTAAATCCCCTTGCCACTTTTAAGGGAGATGGAGGAACAGTCAAGCTTGACCATATTGGTAGCGGGATTTTGAGATGGCAAGTTTAGTCGGGAGGTCGCTCGTGGACACCATATATGACGGGGATGATTGGGTCGAACATTATACTTGGCGCTTGGTCGGCTCGAATGACAATGGGGATGTGGTGTTTGATGGGCTATGCCCAAAGCATCTCCATCCTTTTGTCTCATCGTTAATTGAGAGTTCCGCTCGTGTTGCCCCTTACAGCTCGGCATCGCTTAACGATGCGGACGTTCTTAAAATCATAAATGACTCTATTGACGAGGGCATGATGAGCAGCTTGCTGTTTTCTCGGCTTGTGGGGCTAGATGAGGCTAGCTCAAAACGACTGCTTGCGGGTGAAAAGGTGGAGCTCGCCTATCATTCGATGGTTTCAATCCTGCGGCTGGCCGATGCTCTTCGAAAATAAATAAAAACGGGACATGTGAGCTATATCACTTGTCCCGTTTTTATTTGGCTCTGTTAGACCAGAATTGGCATACGTGTGGCCCCACGGTGCCATATCGTTAGCCCAGTAGACCGCGACGGACGGGGCAGCACGAACGCTGAGGACCTGGTAACTTTCCTCAATTCATATGGGAAAACGGTTGAAAACGATTGCAAATGACCGGTGAACGGTCGAAAACTACCGTTCACCGATAATCTCAAAACTGGTTCTAACTGGTATTAAGTCAAAAAGACCAATTCATAAATCTTCACAATGACCTGCATTTTTTCCACACGCTATTTTTAGCCGCCCTGCGTTGTTTAGACGCAAAGAAAGTTCTGATCTCTCGCCCAATCATTTCGAAACGGTTTCAAAACCGCAGGTAGAAGTGTTAACGAGCGGTAAACGGTCGATTTTTTGCCGTGAGCGGTGCAAAAACGTTTTACTGTATGAATCAACGAAAGCGACCTCTTCTGTGGTGATATAGTGACAACAACACGTCACGTGGTTACTACCAGTTGAGAGACCACTGGTCTTCAAAGAACGCTTTCAAAGAAGCTTTAAGGGCACCCGCCCGCTGGCTTCCGAAAACCATCGAACTCAGATCGTACACACCTTCGGAAGGGAAATTTGAATGGTTGGCTTTATTCTTACCGGTCATGGACAGTTCGCACCCGGCCTTGCAAGCGCTATCGCTATGGTCGCTGGCGACCAGCCCGCTTTTACCGTCGTTCCTTTCGAGGGCGACCAGGCTGCCTCCTACGGTGAGGATCTCCGCGCCGCCATCACCGCCATGCGCAAGGAGTGCGATGGCGTGCTCGTCTTTACCGACCTGCTTGGCGGTACCCCCTTCAATCAGTCGATGATGATCGCCCAGGATGTCGACAACGTCGAGATCCTGACCGGCACCAACCTTCCCATGGTTATTGAGCTTCTGTTCCTCCGCGGCAATGCTACGCTCGCCGAGCTTGGCGAGCAGGCCGTGACCGTTGGCCAGACGGGCATCACCGCCCAGACGGTCGCCTCCGTCGCTGGTGCCGAGGAAGAGGATATCTTCGGCGACGAGGACGGCATCTAATGGCCGATTTCGGAGCCAGCGTCCTGAGCTCCTCGGTCGCTCTTTTGGGTCTGCTCGTCATCATGGGTGTGATTTACACCATCTGGTCTCAGATCAACATGAAGAAGAAGCAGAAGTACTTCAAAGAGCTGCACACCGAGCTCAAGCCGGGGCAGGAGGTCCTTTTCGCCGGCGGTATCTACGGAACCGTCAAAGGCATCGAAGGCGAGAAGGTCCAGATCAAAGTCCGATCCGGTGCCGTCGTAGATGTTTCGCGTTACGCGATTCAGGAGATCAAGTAACTGTCGTCAGCAATCAACGAAAGGAAGCTGATCAACATGGCAGAACCCAACATTCTTCTTACCCGCATCGATAACCGACTGGTTCATGGTCAGGTTGCCACCCAGTGGAACTCCACCCTGGGCTCCAACCTCATCCTCGTCGCCAACGACGACGTGTCGACCAACACCATGCGCCAGAACCTCATGAAGATGGCCGCTCCCACCGGCGTCGCTACGCGTTTCTTCTCGCTGCAGAAGACCATCGACGTCATTGGCAAGGCGAGCCCGCGCCAGAAGATCTTCATCGTGGCCGAAACACCGGAAGACGTGCTTACGCTCGTCAAGGGCGGTGTGCCTATAAAGAAGGTAAACATCGGCAACATGCACATGTCGGAAGGAAAGCGCCAAGTCGCCACCTCCGTCGCAGTTAACGACGAGGATGTCGCTGCGTTTAAAGAGCTGCAGGAATTGGGGGTGGAGTTGGAGATCAGGCGCGTTCCGAGCACGCCTGTTGAGGACACGAGCAAGCTCTTCTCGTAATCCTCATGATCCACGTTGTCAGGAGTGAAACCCTGACATTCTGTACGTGAAATCCAAAGTGCGTACATACATTTTGAAAGGAGGAGCAAGATGGAATACTCGATCATCCAGGTCGCTCTGGTCTTCGTCGTCACGTTCATCGCGGCAATCGACCAGTTCAACTTCCTCGAGTCTCTCTATCAGCCCATCGTCACCGGCGCCGTCATCGGTCTTATCCTTGGCGACCTCAACACCGGTCTTCTCGTGGGTGGTACTTATCAGCTCATGACGATCGGCAACATGCCGATCGGAGGCGCTCAGCCGCCTAACGCCGTTATCGGCGGCATCATGGCAGCCATTCTCGCAATCGCTACGGGCCTCGAGCCCAACGCGGCTGTCGGCCTTGCCATCCCGTTCGCTCTGCTTGGTCAGCTCGGCGTCACCCTCGTCTTCACCCTTATGTCGCCGCTCATGTCCTCCGCGGACAGCATGGCTCACAACGCTGACACCAAGGGTATCGAGCGTCTGAACTACTTCGCCATGGCTCTGCTCGGCCTGATCTTCGCTGTCGTCGTCACCCTGTTCTTCATCGCTGGTGCCACCATCGGTCAGACCATCGCTTCCGCCATCCCGACCTGGCTGCAGACCGGTCTCTCCGCTGCAGGCGGCATGATGCGCTTCGTCGGCTTCGCCGTCCTGCTCAAGGTTATGATGAACCGCGATATGTGGGGCTTCTTCCTCATGGGCTTTGGCCTCGCGCTCATCACCGTTGCCAACGATTCTCTGGCAACCCCTGCTCTGCTCATCCTCGCTCTCATCGGCTTCGGCATCGCTTTCTGGGACTTCCAGCAGCAGACCGAGCTGAAGGGTGCAGCTGTTTCTGACGGAGGTGACTTCGAAGATGGCATCTAATGAGTATGTGATCCCGGAGCACTACGAGGATCTCACTCCTGCTCCGCAGCTCGACCAGAAGACCCTCAACAAGATGGCTTGGCGCTCCTGCTTCCTGCAGGCATCGTTCAACTACGAGCGTATGCAGGCCGCTGGCTGGCTCTACTCCATCATCCCCGGTCTGGAGAAGATCCACACCAACAAGAACGACCTCGCGGCTTCCATGAGCCACAACCTGGAGTTCTTCAACACCCACCCGTTCCTCGTCACCTTCGTTATGGGCATCGTGCTTTCGCTCGAGCAGAACAAGGTTGACATCCCCACGATCCGCGCCGTCCGCGTCGCCGCAATGGGCCCGCTCGGTGGTATCGGTGACGCCCTGTTCTGGCTGACGCTCGTGCCTATCACGGCCGGCATCACCTCCAACATGGCCATCAACGGCAACGCCGCTGCGCCGATCATCTTCCTGGTGATCTTCAACGCCGTCCAGTTCGCCCTGCGTTTCTGGCTCATGAACTGGTCCTACAAGCTTGGCACCAGCGCTATTGACGCTCTGACCGCCAACATGCAGGCCTTCACCCGCGCCGCTTCCATCATGGGCGTCTTCGTCGTCGGTTGCCTGGTCGTCACCATGGGTGGCACCCAGATCAACCTCCAGATCCCCAACGGCACCACCCGTGGCCTGTCCGCCACTACCGTGATCGTCTCCGAGAAGGAGGCCGAGAACTTCACCGGTATGGAGGGCATCGATACCGAGACCGCTGAGGCCGGTACCATCGCCATGACCGATGAGGACGGCAACGCCCTCACCGCTTCCGATGCTGACGGCAACGCTGTCGAGTGCGGCGTCACCGATCTGGGCAACGGCATGGAGTCCGTCACCTACGGCACCGTTACCGAGGATCCGGTCAACTTCTCTGTTGCCGACACCCTCAACACCATCGTCCCGAAGCTCGTCCCGCTTATGCTTACGCTGCTGCTTTACTACATGTTCGCTAAGCACAGCTGGACCCCGACCAAGGGCATTCTCCTGCTCTTCGTCCTGGGCATCCTGGGCGCTGGCCCGCTTGGTCTCTGGCCGAGCATCTGGTAAGGCTCTAGCTTGAGGGGTGTGTCCCTACGCGGCTCACACCCCGACCCCTTAAGCCATGTGTATGTTAAAAGCCGCGTGCTCGAAAGAGCGCGCGGCTTTTGTTTTCTTGATGATTCGGGTGTGGCAGACAGATAATGCTAAACACCCAAGGTAGTAGCCGAGTTTGAGAAAATGGGAGGATAGGATGGCGATCGGAGCGCGTAAGCAACCGCTGTACGATCAGCTGGTCGATATTCTGACCGAAAAGATTGACCATGAATATCGCGCTGGTGACATGATTCCTTCCGAGCGTGAACTTTCGGAGCGCTATGGTCTCTCGCGCACTACGGTACGCCTGGCTCTGCAGGAACTGGAGCGTTTAGGACTGGTGGTTCGGCAGCACGGTCGCGGTACCTTTGTGACCGACCGTTCGGCAAAGGCAACCAATCTTATGCAGTCCTACAGCTTTACCGAGCAGATGCGCGCGATGGGGCGCGACCCCGAGACCACGATTCTCGAGTTTTGCGAGATGGAGGCCGATAAGAATCTGGCCGAGCATATGGGATTGCGTATCGGTGATCGCATTTTTAAGCTCAAGCGCCTTCGTTCTGCCGACAACATGCCCATGATGGTCGAACGCAGCTATCTACCGGTTCGTCAATTTATGTCCCTAAAGCGACCGCTGCTGGAGCGTAAGCCGCTTTACGATGTGATTGAGCAAGACTTTCAGCAAAAGATACGCGTGGCCGAAGAGGAGTTCTATGCGAGCATAGCCCGTCCCACCGATGCCCATCTTTTGGGAATTGTCGAGGGCTCGCCCGTGCTCGATTTGGTCAGGACTACGTATAACGAGTCAAACGAGGTTGTGGAGTATACGCTCTCGGTTGCTCGTGCCGATCAGTTTAAATACAAGGTTTACCACCAGCGTAGCGACTAATGTTCGCATTGTTTCCATATGATGATTCTTTGCATTTAACTGGTTACTACCAGATAACCAACCGAAGTGTATAATTGCACGTCAGAGGATTACTTCTAGAGAGAGGTATTAGAAATGTTCGAGAAGAGTGTCGAGGAGCTCACCGAGCTCGGCGCCCAGATCACCACGGCCGAGATTGCTCAGCAGCCCGAGCTTTGGCGTGATACGCTCAACATCTATCGCGAGAACAAGGAGGCCATCGAGGCCTTTCTGACCGAGGCTCGCGCTATGGGCGAGGGCCGTCTGTCCGTTGTCTTCACCGGTGCCGGTACGTCCGACTATGTTGGCGATACCTGCGCCCCGTACCTGCGTCACGCTGGCAACACTGATCTCTACGACTTTAAGCCCATCGCCACGACTGATATCGTGAGCGCCCCGCGCGACTTCCTGCGCGCCGAGGATCCCACGCTCGTGGTTTCCTTTGCCCGCTCTGGCAACAGCCCCGAGAGCCTTGCTGCTGTCGCCGTTGCCAAGGAGCTCGTCCACAACGTCAAGTTCCTCAACATCACCTGCGCTCCCGAGGGCAAGCTCGCTGTCGAGTCCGCCGATGATCCCAATGCGCTGACGCTGCTCATCCCGCGCGCCAACGACAAGGGCTTTGCCATGACCGGCTCCTACACCTGCATGACCCTGCTCTCTACCCTCATCTTTGACGAGGCTTCCGACGAGCAGAAGGCCGAGTGGGTCGAGACCATCGCCAAGATGGGCGAGGAGGTCATCGCTCGCGAGTCCGAGGTTGCCGACTACCTCGCTGGCGACTTCAACCGCGTGACCTACCTGGGCTCCGGCTCCTTTGGCGGCCTTGCCCAGGAGAGCCAGCTCAAGATCCTCGAGCTCGCTCACGGTCTGGTTGCCACTTCCTACGACACCTCCATGGGCTATCGTCACGGACCTAAGTCCTTCGTCGACGATAAGACGCTCGTCTTCGTGTTCGTCAACAACGACGCCTACACCCGTCAGTACGATATCGACATCCTCAACGAGATCGGTGGCGACAAGATCGCTCAGCACACCGTTGCCGTTCAGCAGGATGGCGCTACCGTCTACGAGGGCGAGTCTTTCACCTTTAAGGGCTATGAGGCACTTCCCGAGGGCTACCTCGCCCTGCCGTTCGTGATGTTTGCCCAGGCCATCAGCCTGCTCAACTCCGTGCGCGTGGGCAACACGCCCGATACGCCGAGCCCCACCGGCACGGTCAACCGCGTGGTTAAGGGCGTGACGATTCACCCCTTCACCGCTTAATCGCGTCCCCCTGTAAGGGCGCCCGTCCGCTCATAACGGCGGGCGGGCGCTTTTTGTTTTACGTGAGCTGGGTATAAGCATCACCACAGTTAACTGCTTTAGAAGCAAGGAGTGCATATGAGCACGTACGCAATTAAGGCTGACAAGTTCTTCTTGCCGGCAGGCCCGCAGCTGGGCGGCTATCTCATGGTCGAGGACGGCGTCTTTGGCGCCTGGCAGGCCGATGAGCCCTCTTGCGAGATCAAGGACTACACGGGATCGTGGATCGCGCCGGGCATGGTCGACACCCACATCCATGGCTTCTATAACCACTCGACTACCGATAACGACCCCGAGGGCATCGATATCAGCTCGACCGAGCTCGCCCGTCGCGGCACCACCAGCTGGCTGCCCACGACGTTTACCGACGGCGTTGAACAGATCAAGGATGCCTGCGCCGCCATCGCCCAGGCCGACGAGGGCCGTGGCCCCGACTTCTGCGGCGCCCGTATCCAGGGCATCTACTTGGAGGGTCCCTTCTTTACCATGAAGCACGTGGGTGCGCAGAACCCCGCCTATCTGATCGATCCCTCCGAGGAGGTCTTCGACCAGTGGCAGGAGGCTGCCGGTGGGCGCATCGTCAAGAGCGCTATGGCCGCCGAGCGTGACGGTGCCGCCGCCTACGCTGCTGCCCTGAACGCCAAGGGCGTGGTGACTAGCATCGGTCACTCCGACGCCACCTACGATGAGTGCATCGCCGCCATCAACGCCGGTGCCAGCTGCTTTACGCACACCTACAACGGCCAGCGCGGCCTGCATCATCGCGAGCCCGGTGTTGTGGGTGCCGCTATGACCACCCCCGAGACCTACGCCGAGATCATCTGCGACGGCAAGCATGTGAACCCTGCCGCCATCAAGGCACTGCTGCAGGCCAAGGGGTGGCAGCACACGGTGCTTATCACCGATTGCCTGGGCTGCGGTGGTATGCCCGAGGGCAGCTACACCAGCGGCGGCATGGATGTCATCATGAAGGACAACCTGTGCTGGCTCGCCGACGGCAAGAGCATCGCCGGCTCGGTGCTCACGCTTGCCCAGGGCGTCAAGAACATCGTTGATTGGGGCATCGCCAGCGCCGATATCGCCATCCGCATGGCGACCGAGGTGCCGGCTCGTTCCGCGCACATCGAGGATAAGTGCGGCAGCATCATGCCGGGTCGTGACGCCGACTTTGTTGTGTTCGACCACGAGCTCACCCTCGTTGAGACCTACGTTGGCGGCCAGAGCGTCGGCAACGCATTTACCGAGTAACGACAGAAAAAGACGGCGGGCCCGAATTTGCTCGGACCCGCCGTATGGGTTAACGCTCAAAAGCACCTTAACAGTTACAGCTTGTTAGCGATCTTCTTTGCCGTGCGCTTGACGCCGGCCACCAGGCCTCCCGCAGGATGCTCCTTTTCATAGGCAAGACGCTTCTCGCGTTTGGCGTACTCTTCGACGATGATGTCGCCGTACTCATCTTCGATCTTATCGAAGAAATCGACAGCGCCCTTAATTTCCTCGGCGGTCGGGTGTCCCTTTTGGACACCGCCGGCGAGCTTGAACGGCCCCCACGTATCAAAGCCGGGGCAGCCGTAGACACCCATAAAGATGGCCTGCCTCATGCGGCAGATACCATCGATATCCTTGCCGTACCACTTGTTTTTGCCACCGTAGGTCATAAGGCCAAACACCTTGTCCTGCGGCTGCAGCACATTGGTGAGCACGCGTGCCATGTCCTTGTCGATCTCGGAGTAATAAATGCCCGTGGCGACACCAATCAAATGGTACTCGTGCAGGTCGGGGTACTCGTTTTTACCGAGTGCCTTTACATCGAGGGTATCGATTTCGGGATGCGCCTCGACAATCGCGTCCACGAGCTTTTTCGTGTTGCCGTGGTGGCGCGAGGCGTAGAGGATGATGGTTCGCATAAGAAGGCCTTTCAGCTGTAATGAAGTCATTGTCAATATGGTACCCCGTTGGATAGCTGGGATACCGGACACATCGATGAACGTGCAGGTTTGTCTTTTGGCTTGGACTGAGATGGGTGCTTGCGAGTAAAGGGCAGTTGTTCGAAAGGATGGGCAATGGAATACGCTCTCTCCAACGATTCGATTTCTATTAAGGTTTCCACGGCTGGCGGCTCGTTCACCTCAATCGAGGCTGGAGGTCGCGAGTATCTGTGGCAGGGCGATCCCGCCGTGTGGTCCGGCCAGGCACCGGTCTGCTTTCCGATTTGCGGAGGCCTGCGCGATGGTAGCGCCATGACGTTTGCCGGGCATCATGTAAAGCTCGCTCGCCACGGGTTTGCGCGCAAGCAGGAGTGGAAGCTGCTGAGCCAAGGCGAGAACGAGCTGGCGATGTGCCTGGCTTCGGAGGATAACGCCGCGCTGCTGAGCGATTATCCGTATCCGTTTAAGCTCGTCGCCCGTTATACGCTCGAGGACAGTGCCGTGCGCGTCTCCTATGAGGTTACCAACGAGGGTACCGAGGACATGCCGTTCTTTATCGGTGGGCATCCCGGCTTTAGGTGTCCGCTCGATGAGGGCGAGGCCTATACGGACTACGAGTTGCGCTTCGAGAAAGACGAGGCTGCGGAGCTTTGCACCGCTGTCCCTTCGACTGGCTTGATTGACGTTGCCAACCGCTCCAAGAACCCCATGGTGGGAAAGACGCTGCCTCTGTCGCATGAGCTCTTCGATTTTGCGGAGACCATCTTTGACGTGCTCGAGAGCCGTCAGGTCACGCTTTCCAAGAAGGGCGAGGACAAGGGCGTTCGCCTGAGCTTCGAGGGCTTCCCGTATCTCATCGTGTGGAGCAAGCCCGAGGGCGATTTTGTGGCCGTTGAGCCTTGGGGCGGTCTTTCGACCTGCTCTGATGAGGACGATGTGCTTGAGCATAAGCGCGGCTGTCTTGTCGCCAAGCCCAAGGAGACCGTCGTTCGCTCGTTCACGATTGAGATTCTGTAATTCCGTTTTGTCGACTCGTATCGCGAGGCACAAGGAGCCTGCGAGATAAGGAGCTAGAAATGATCCTCACCGTTACGATGAACCCGTCCGTCGATACGCGCTATCAGCTCGATGAGCTCGTCATCGACGACGTCAACCGCGTAACGCCCGAAAAGACCGCCGGCGGCAAGGGCCTCAACGTGGCTCGTGTCCTGGGCCAGCTGGGCGACGATGTTGTTGCTACCGGTCTGCTCGGCGGTCACATGGGCGCCTACATGGCGGAGCTCATGGATGCCAACGGCATCAAGAACGATTTTGTGCCTATCAAGGGCGAGACTCGCATTTGCCTCAATATTCTCCACGCCGGCAACCAGACCGAGCTGCTCGAGAGCGGCCCGACGATTGCCCCCGAAGAGCTCGATGCCTTCACCGCCAAGTTTACTGAGCTTGCGGGCAAGGCCGACGTCGTCACTATCTCGGGCTCGCTGCCCCGCGGCGTCGAGGTCGACTACTATGCCAAGATTACGGGCATTGCCGAGAACGCCGGCGCCAAAGTGCTGCTCGATACCTCGGGTGCCTCGCTCGAGGCCGCCCTTAAGTCCGAGGTCAAGCCCGAGCTGGTCAAGCCTAACCTGACCGAGATCAACGGCCTTCTGGGCACGAGCTTTACTACCGACGATGTGGACGAGCTTCGCGCAGCGCTTGCCTCTGACGCCCGCTTCTCCGATATTCCCTGGGTCGTCGTGTCCATGGGCGCCGCCGGCTCTGTGGGCTTCCACAACGGTCGTGCGTTCCGCGCCAAGACGCCCGATATCCCGGCTGTTAACGCCACTGGCTCCGGCGACTCCACCATCGCCGGCTTTGCGCATGCCATCGCTGCTGGCGCGGACGACGAGACGGTGCTGCGTACCGCCAACACCTGCGGCAAGCTCAATGCCATGGATCCGATGACCGGCCATCTGGTCATGGACCGTTGGGACGAGGTCTACAACGGTGTTGTCGTAACCGAGCTGTAAGAGTTTGGGTTGCGCCTCGGTATTGCTCGCTCCTTGTTTGTCCGTGTGGACGACAAGTGCGGTAGCATTATGCTGGGGCGCGACGCCGACTTTGTCGTGTTCAATCCCGACCTTACCCTGGTCGAGACGTATGTGGGCGGCAACAGCGTCGGTAACGCATTTACCGAGTAGCTGCCAAAGTGACGATCCGAGAGGGGATTTAGATGATTTACGGTGCACTGGGCGATATCGAGGAATACCGCGGAATGCTCAAGGGTCTCGACGTGCTGATCGATTGGCTCGAGGAGAACGATCCGGCGGAGCTCGAGGTCGGCAGCCATCCGATTCTGGGCGACAAGGTCTTTGCGAACGTCATGGCCCCCACGACGCGTCCCGAGGCCGACGCTCACTATGAGACGCATCAGCGCTATCACGACCTTCAGATCGACGTTGAGGGTCGCGAGGCCTTTAAGGTCGCCACGGGCAGCCTGACGCTGGTTCAGGAGTTTGACGAGAAGGATGACTACGATCTGGTCGATTCCGACGCCTCGATCGCCGGTGATCTGGCCGACGACAAGTTTGCCCTGTTCGTTGCCGGTGAGCCTCACATGCCCACGCTCGAGTTCCCGGGCGATGGCGCGCAACCGGTCAAGAAGATCTGCTTTAAACTGCTTGCCGACGCTTACTGGGAGGAGTAACGCGCTGCTCGATTGAGCCGTGTGTTGGCGCGATTCCCTTGAGGCGGTCGCGCATGAGCCCCGTTGATCGTGGTTTCCCGTTTGGGAGACCGCGGTCGGCGGGGCTATTTTGTTTGAGTAGGGAGTTGCCGGCGACGTTGCGCTTGGATTGACGGGCGCGCGAGAAATCGGCAACAAAAAAGCCGCCGAAGGCGGCTATCTTGTGCAATGGAGCCAGCGACCGGGCTCGAACCGGTGACCCCCGCTTTACGAGAGCGGTGCTCTACCAACTGAGCTACGCTGGCGGCCATGTGGTGACGCAACTGAGGCGTCAACGGCTGTCTATGATACGGGACATCGCAAATCCGCGCAAGTGTTCTGACGGCTTTTCTCACTTTAAATGCACTAATATTGGAGACGTGATGTCTTGCTCTTACGGGCCTCGAACAGAATGGGGCGGCGATGGCTCAACCCAAGATTCTTCTTACACGCATTGACGACCGCTTTATCTATGCACAAGACATTGAGCAGTGGAATGAGGCCGTGGGCTCCAACCTTGTCCTGATCGTCAACGACGGGATTGCGGCGGATTCGCGCAAGTGGGCACCCATGAGGGTCGCGGCGCCCGAGGGCGTGTGGACACGGTTCTTCTCAGTCCAAAGGACGATTGACGTCATACATACTGCAACGCCGCGCCAATGGATCCTGATCATGGTAGCGTCGCCTGCGGACGCACTGGCGCTGGTTAAGGGTGGCGTGCCCATCACCAGGATCAGCATCGGTCACATGCAGGCAGGGGAGGGCAAGCGTCCCGTAACGCCCGCAGTCGTCGTAGACGACGAGGACGTCGCTGCCCTCAAAGAGCTGCAAGAACTCGGCATAGAGCTAGAAATCCGCTATCTCCCCGAGTCCGACCCCGATCCCATCGACAATCTGCTCAACTGATCCCTCATACAGTGACAGCGAAATTGAGCTCTAGGCACGAAAAAGCGCCCGTCGGCGGTGGTGCCGGCGGGCGCTGCTATGCGATATGTTGCGTTGTGGGCTTAGTGCCTCATAAAGTGGTACTCGATCACATTGCTGTAGGGGTGACCCGGACCCACGATGCCCTGCGGGAACAGCGTGTGATGCGGGGTGTCGGGGTACATCTCGGCCTCGAGGGCAAAGCCGGCGCCCCAGCCATAGTTGGCGTCGTCTTTGGCATGCTCGTCGCCCAGCCAGTTGCCGGTGTAGAGCTGCACGCCCGGGGCGGTGGTGTAGTAATCCATCTCGCGACCGGTCCACATCTCCTCGACGTGCAGGGCGCGGCGCAGATTGCGGCCGTACTGATAGCCGCCGATGCACAGGCAGTGGTCGTAGCCGCGGGCCTGCTTAATCTGCGGATCGTCGGCTTCCATACCGGGCGCGACGGGGCGCAGCTCACGGAAGTCAAACGGCGTGCCCCCGACTGAAGCAATCTCGCCGGTGGGGATGTTCTGCTCGTCGATGGGCAGGTAGTGAGCAGCGTTGGCAACAAAGAAGTGCTCGCAGTCCATGCCGGCATTGTGGCCGGCAAGGTTAAAGTACGTGTGGTTGGTCATGGACACGTAGGTGGCGCGGTCGCTCTCGCAGCCGTACTCGATACGGAAGCGGCCCGTCGGCGTTACGGTAAACACGGCCGTAAACGTGCGGTTGCCGGGAAGTCCCAGCTCGCCGTCCTCGAGCGAAGTGGTCATGCGCACGGCATTGTGGGCCTCATCGAGCTCAACGTCCCACACGCGCTTGTGCAGGCCATGCTCAAGGTCGCTGTGTAGGTTGTTGGCGCCCTCGTTGGCGGGCATATGCCAGTCCGTGCCATCCATGGTGATCGTTGCGTCCGCGGTGCGGTTGGCCACGGGGCCGATGGTTGCGCCAAAGCAGGCGGGGTTGTCAAAGTAATCCTCGAGCTTATCGAAGCCCAGCACCACATCGCGTACGTTGCCGGGGATGTCGGGCACGTCAATGCCCAGAACGGTGGCACCGTAGTCCATAATGCGAACGCAGATCTCGGGCCCGTTGAGGGTGTAGCGATGAACGGGGGTACCGCACGGCGCGGTGCCGAAAAGCTCGGAATTGATCATTTGGTTCCTAACATCGAGGTATTTCGGACAAACTGTAGCGCGAACAGGCGAGATTATCACTACACCTCACTAAAGCAGGGGGTATTTTTCTTAAAAAAAGTAATGAAGGCGCAGTTGAAGCGCTCATTTTTAGTCCGCGCGAGTCTGATACAATTTGTTCGTTACTGTTTGAATTGATGCACGCGTGGAACAGCGAGGACTCATCGTGATTAAGGCGGAGCGACAGGATAAGGTTCGGCAGCTGCTCGAGGAGCAGGGGACGGTCTCGGTTAAAGAGATTTCTGATGCATTAGGTGTCTCGGACATGACGATCCGCCGCGACCTTGAGGAACTCGCGAGCCTGGGCGAGATCGAGCGCGTGCACGGCGGTGCCCGCAGCGCGCAGGGTCGCCCCCATGCGATGCTTCGCCATGAGTACTCGCACAGCGAAAAGCGCACCAAGCATGCTGAGGAAAAGCTGCAGATTGCGCGCCGTGCCGTGGAACTCATCGAGGAAGGCTCGACCATCTTTTTGGGTACGGGCACCACGGTGGAGCAGATGGCCTCGATGCTGCCGGCGTTTCGCCTGCGCATCGTGACCAACTCGCTTTCGGTGTTCAACCTGCTCGAGGAGCGCGAGGACTGCGACCTGTGCCTGGTGGGCGGCATGTATCGTCGTCGCACTGCCGCCTTTGTGGGGCCCACGGCCGAGGACACCCTGCGCGCGCTGGGGATTGACGCGGCCTTTATCGGCGCGAACGGCATTTTGGATGGCGACGTATCCACATCCAACATGGACGAGGGCCGCATTCAGCAGCTCGCCTTTAGCAAGGCCGATTCGCGCTATCTCATCGCCGACTCCAGCAAGATCGGCAAGCGCGACTTCTACACCTTCTGCCGCCTGGACAGCCTGGACGCCGTAGTATGCGAGCCGAGCATCTCCGCCGAAGACCGCGCCGCCATCGAGGAACACACGCAGGTCATTTGCTAACTAGCGAAGCAGGCGATACTTCTGCCCCCTGCCGGTGCCTTCAACTGTCGCCAGGCCTGTCTCAACGAGTTTTTTGAGGATGCGAAGCAGCTTCGAGCGGCTAAAGGTAACTTTGGCCGCAAGCTCGCTTGTCGATTGAGGGTGTACTCCACTCAGCAGTCCGAATACGGTAAGTTCGTCGCCTTCGAGCCCGGGGTTATCCATGAGTAGGGGAAGCGTGACCACAATGGCGTTATCCGATACTTGAAAACGAGGCTTTTTGATGCTGTCTTTATAGGTGTCTCGAATTCGCATAATGCCCGTTCCGAATGCCTCGATAAGGCCTAGGCGCAAAAAGACTTCGGCAAGAATATGATTGCGTCTAACGAACAGCATGTCGGACAGGTATTCATCGACAGTCATGCTTGCTGGCAAGCCGCCGGGCGAGGCAACTTCCACGCGGTCGTCGAACATCGAGATGCGAATGTGCGCGGGTACATCCCAAGTCCTGTGAACGATTGCATTGGTAATGGCCTCGCGGAATGCTTCGAGCGGAATGAGCTCCTTGCGGATGCGTTCCATGCCCTTGATTTCTTCGTAGCAGTACTGAGCTTCAAATAGCTCAAGAGCGCCGTCAATCTCCGTTAAAACCGATGCATGTTCGAGAGTTTTGCGCTGCTTAATGAGGTTGATGGTGTTGCCAAACACCGCCATGTCGATACCTGGGAAATCGTTCTCGTTCGCGAGCAGTTCTGCCGCGTTGTTGTAGGTTCCGGTCTTATCGAGCAGGCCGAGGGTTTTGAGAGTATCGGTTGTGAATGACTGAAGTGAGAGCTTTGCTGTTAGGCGATTCTCTAAAACGGTGAAAGATAGATCTTGCTTGCTTGCCGGGAGCTGTTCAAAGGAGAGGTTTTGACCCTCGAGTACAAGACGCGAAAGGCCTAGGGTATCAACTGGCATGGTCGCGGTGTCATTGCGCTTGTATGCCTTCGAGCGGTATAGGTAAGGCTTCGACCTGCCGGGAAAGACCGTAAGCTCTACCGTTGCATCGGGCTCGTTGATTTTTAAGGAGTAATCAGGCTGGGGGATGATCGAATCGTTAATCTTGTTTTCGATATCCAGGCAGGTCTGCTTGGGGTCATCGAGGCCAACGGTTTCTCCGTTGTCGTTAATTCCAAATAGAACGCGTCCTCCCGTGCTGTTCGCATAAGCGGAGACGGTTTTAAGGAACGAATTGGTGACGCATTCCTTGAATTCAAGATCTTTGGATTCTTGCATCGTGTTGCTCCGTTTCGCCTCAATTTGACGTGAGAAATGACACGTAAAATTTTACACGTCATTTTGCACGTCAAAAATATGACAGAAAAAAATTTGCGCGTCATTTTACGTGTCAACGTGACACGAAATGACGCGCAAATAGGGATTCAGGCGCGCTCGGAAGATTGACGGAGTTTGTAGGCCCGTGGATTGGTTGAGTCAACGCACGGGGTTTTCGCATGCTCGAACATACTTTCGGTATCATACCAACATAAAATGATACCGAAAGTATGTTCGTGACACCGAAAACTCGAGCCTGCGTTCCATAACTGCTTGGAAAGAGTGGATTCCGCCATCTAACTGTCTCAATCTGTAACAACTGGACGGCAAAAACCGGTCTAGATGTTATGGATTGAGATGTTCCGGCTCGGGCTGTGACCTTTGTCTTGATCTGTAACATGTAGGACCGAAAAACTCGGCTAGATGTTACAGATCGAGATAAACATGCGGATCCCGGCTGAACCAATACAAAAAAGGCCGCATGCGATCCCATGGGGGATTCACATGCGGCCGACAGGGGGTATGCAAGCGGGACTAGGCCATGAGCAGGCCGGTCTCCGCGACGTTCTTGTACCAGTACGCGCTCGCCTTGGGATAGCGCTTCTGGGTCTCGAAGTCGATGTAGAACAGGCCATAGCGCTTGTTGTAGCCGTTGGTCCAGGAGAACTGGTCCTGCAGCGACCACACAAAGTAGCCGTCGACGTTCACGCCGCCGTCGATCGCCTTGAGGATCCACGCGAGATGCTGGCGCATGTAATCGATGCGAGGGGCGTCGTCGATAAAGCCGTCCTCGAAGTCGTCCTTATAGCCCATGCCGTTCTCGGTGATGTAGATCTTTTTGTAGTTGGGGTAATCGTTCTTAATGCGGAGCAGCAGGTCGTAGAGGCCCTCGGGATAGATAATCCAGTCCCAATCGGTGGTGGGTACGCCTTCGCGCACGCATGACTCGCCCACGCCCTTGAGGAACCAGCGCGAGGAGCCCTTGTCGCCGGTGCCATTGTGGTTGATGTCGTTTTCGCCCTCGGCGGCACGCAGGAACTGGCACTTGTAGGTGTTGACGCCCAGGCAATCGTTGTAGGGGAGCGCGGCGGTCAGCGCGGCGATGTCCTCGTCGCGGACGTCGAGCTCGCCGCCGGCGATATGGGCCAGCTTGGTCGCAGCCTCCATGGTGTCGGCTGCATAGTGGCCGCGGAAAGTGGCGTCGAGCACCCAGCGGTTATTGATGACGTCGGCCATGCGGGCTGCCTCGCAGTCGGCAGCGCTGTTGGGGTCGAGGGGATACTTGGGCTCCAGGTTCTGGACAATGCCGATCTCGCCCTCAAAGCCGCCTTCATGGAAGGCGACGACAGCCTTGGCGTGGGCCACCATCATGTTGTGCATAAGCTGGAAGGCCTTGTCCAGGCGATACTTCTCACCGTGCGGCCAGTTGCCGACGATAAAGCTGCCCTCGGCGGTCGCGGGAATCTCGTTAAAGGTAAACCAGTGCTTGACCTCGGTGAACTCGGCAAAGCAGAACTTGGCGTACTCGACAAAGGCGTCGATCGTCGTGCGCGTCAGGAAGCCCTCGCCGCCGTCCTGGTAGAAGGCCTCGGGCGTATCGAAGTGATCGAGCGTGACATAGGGGATAACGCCGGCATCGTTGCAGGTGGCAAAGAGCTCATGATAGTAGGCAACACCTTCGGGGTTAACCTCGCCGGTGCCGTCGGGGAAGATACGGCTCCAAGCGATGGAGACACGGATACCGTTGATGCCGAAGCGCTGGCACAGGTCGATATCGACCGGATATTTGTTGTAGAAGTCGCTTGCAGGATCGGGGGAGAAGCGACCCTGAGCAGCCAGGAAATCGTCCCAGGGCACTTTGCCCTTGCCGTGCGTGCGGGTCTCGCCCTCAACCTGGTAAGCGGCGGTGGCGCCGCCAAACACAAAGCCGTCGGGGAACTGCATGGGATTGGTCATGAGTCATCCTTTCTGTGGGATACGAATAGGGAGAGGTGCCCGAACGGGGATTCGGGCACCAACAGAGGGAGGAAACTAGTCGAGGTTCTCGCGGAGCCACTTAATGGCACCGGCGGGGTCGCGGGTAAGGTCGATGTATTCCTTGCCGCGCGGGGCGAGCAGCTTAATGCCCAGGCGATCGGTGTCGGCCTTCATGTCGTTGTAGTAGCTGCGTACCTGCGGGGCAAGCACGATGACGTCGTACTGATCCATGATGGCGGTGTGCTGGCCATAGGCACCAGCGGAGGAGGCGATGTTCTCGCCGGTCTGTGCGGCGCCTTCCTTAATGGCATTGGCAAGCATGGCGGAGGTGCCGGCACCGGCGCACAGGACGAGGACTTTCAGGCCATCGACGTCCTTCTTAGCGGATGCGTCGGCGGCGGGCTCGGACTGGTCGGCAACAGGCTTGCTGTCGGCGGCGGCAACAGTCGTCTCTGCGGCAGCGGTAGCCTGCTCGACAGCGGGCGCAGGGGCGTTGGCGGCGATGGAAGCGACACCATCGGACTCGAGACCCAGCTCGGCGGCGCGCTCGGCCTCCTGGTCGCAGAGCAGCTTATCGTATGCCTTCAAGAACGGCAGGTAGATGATGGCGTCCAACAAGATGATGATCGCGACAAATAGCAGGGCGATAAGCTGGAAGTTCGTGGTGATAAAGATACCGATGGGAGCGGGGGTGGCCCAAGGCACCACGAAGGAGAAGCCGTTCATGCCCACGTTATCGATAAAGAACTTGGCAACACTCACGTTGACGCAACCGGCGGCAACAAAGGGGATGAGCATGTAGGGGTTAAGGATCATCGGCGCGCCAAAGAGCAGCGGTTCGTTGACGGCGAAGGCAACAGGAACAATCGAGGCCTTACCGACGGCTTTGAGCTGCTTGGACTTCATAAAGAGAATCAGCAGAAGCGGCACGATGAACGTGGCGCCGGTGCCGCCGAACTCACCCACGAGCGACATGTTAAAGGTGAGGGAGTGGGCGGGGTGGCCGCCTGCCAGCAGAACCTGCAGGTTCTCGGCCTGGTTGGCAAGGCGGATGGGGTCGATGCCCGGCTGGACGATCGAGGGGCCGTGGACGCCGATGAACCAGAAGAACGCGGTGGCTGCCTGGATAAGGATAAGGCCAGGATAGGTTTCTGCAGCGGTAAAGAGCGGGGAGAGCAGTTTGATAAGCAGCTCGGAGAACGGAACGCCCATGAGGTTGCGCACGACGACATCGATGATGCCGCAGATGATGACGGCGCCGCCAAAGGGAATGATGTCGCGGAAGTTCTGAGCGATGGCGCCCGGGACCTCCCTGGGCAGCTTAATGGTCAGATCGCGCGAGACGCAGAATTTATAGACCCACACAGTAATGAACGCGGCGATATAGGCCGAGAACAGACCGCGCGTGCCCATGCTGGTGCAGTCGAAGACCGAAAGCTCGGAGCCGTTGAACTTGGTGGTGAACTGCGTGACTGCGAGTAGCAGCATGCTGCACTGGGCGGCCACCATGGTGGAGCCGTCGTTGAGCACTTTGCCGGCGGGCATGCGACGGTTCATGGATGCCGTGAAGTTCTTGGCAGTGGTGCCGGCAACCATGATGCCCATGACGCCCATGGTGAAGTTGTACAGCTTGTTGCACCAGTCGAGGAGCGGCTGGGGCAGCGTGATGCCGACCACGCCGGGAAGCGTGGCGATCAGCAGAAAGATCGAAGAGGTGAGGACGATGGGCATGCACCCAAGGAATCCGTCCTTGATGGCCTGGAGGTAGATGTTCCTCGAGATCTTCTCAAAGAACGGTTGATGCTTTTCGAGCATCTTTACGATGGCGTCCATAGAGCTCCTTTGCTACTTGATGCGCGATGCATGTGGATGGAACTGGTCGTCGATGGATGGTCAGGACTGCCCGGAAACCTTCCTGCTTAAGGAAGGCATTGCGAAATGACAACGTAGGACATTTCGTTAATGACAACGTAAGACATTTTTGGAAGAGCAACAAGGATTTACGGGTGAACGGTCGATATTGTCCGATAAACGGCTGATTTGTCAGTCGGGCAGGTAGTGTATGCTAGAACACAAAAAACAAGCGATGCAAAACCGACTGGAGAAGTAGTGGCAACGATGGACAAGAAAAATGTCTCAATGAATGATGTGGCAGTTGCCGCGGGTGTTTCTCTCAAGACGGTGTCGCGCGTGATCAACGAGCCCGATAGCGTACGAGAGTCGACGCGCGATAGGGTCCATGCGGCCATGGAGGAGCTTGGGTTCCGGGCGAACTTTGCCGCGCGTTCACTTAAGTTGGGCCGTTACGGGTGCATCGGCGTGGTGATGTTCCACTTGTCGGGCGGCGCCGTGGACATGATCGACGGTATCGCCGATGCCGCCGAAGAACGCGGCTTTGCGCTCACGATGATCAAAAAGCGGGCTGGGGAGAAGATGACCCTTGCCGAAGCGGCGCGTAGGATGTCACGGCTTCCCGTCGACGGCATGATCTTCAACCTGCGTCAGATGGTCGATGACTTTGATACCTTTGAGGCACCGAAAGACCTCAAGACGGTGATTATCACACCGATGGAACATCCTACCTGCTCCACCGTCAGTGACGACCAAGAGGGCGGCGCGCGTATGGCGTGTGAGTACTTTTTGGACCACGGTCACAAGAACGTGTACTTCGTTTCTGGTAAAAAAGAGTCGCTGTCGAGCCAGTGTCGTATGAAAGGTTGGCGTGCGGCACTCGAGGCGCGTGGCATTGAGCCGCCCGAGCCTCTGCAAGGCGATTGGAATGCGGATAGTGGCTATGCCGCGGGCCTTGTGCTTGCCGATAAGCCCGATTGCACGGCGGTCCTCGCTGCTAACGACTGCATGGCAAATGGCGTGATGATGGCTCTACGTGACAAAGGGCTCAGTGTGCCGGACGACGTGTCCGTGATCGGCTTCGACGATGAGCTCTACAAGACGATTCCCAACTCGATTCTGACGTCGGTGAAGTTTCGCCACCGCGAGCTGGGCGTCCGTGCGCTTAACGAGGTCGTTGCAGGCCTGGAGGCTCCAAGCTCCAGAAGCCGGACGCTCGTCTCCGGCGTGCTGGTCGAGCGCGCGAGCGTAAGGGACCTGCGGGTGTAGACGTGCTCGGCTCGTTCATCTTAATCTGTAACAGTTGGGACCGAAAATTCCTGCTAGATGTTACAGATTGAGATTTTTTGGCTCGGCCCACCCTGTTTATCTCGATCTGTAACAGTTAGGACCCAAAGACTCGGCTAGATGTTACAGATCGAGACAAACGGTCAGCCTCCGACCCGTTCAAACAAAAAAACCCGGGGGCGGCACGTCACGCAACGTGCCGCCCCCGGGTTGAGAAATGGGGAGCAGGTTATGTGAGCGGGTCAAGCCCCGCCGACGGCCGTCGCTAGTCCAAACGACGGGTCTCGGCCACGTGCTTGTACCAGTAGGCGCTTGCCTTGGGCGTGCGCTTCTGGGTCTCAAAGTCTACGTAGAAGAAGCCGTAGCGCTTGTTGTAGCCGTTGGTCCAGGAGAACTGGTCCTGCAGGCTCCACAGGAAGTAGCCGCCCACGTTGACGCCGACCTCCATGGCCTTGAGCAGCCAGCGCAGGTGCTGCTCGATGTAGTCGATGCGCGGCTGGTCGTCCACAAAGCCGTCCTTGTAGGGATCCTTGTAGCCCATGCCGTTTTCGGTGATGAAGATCTGCTTGTAGTTGGGGTAGCGCTGCTTAATGTAGACGAGCAGATCGAACAGGCCCTCGGGGTAGATGATCCAGTCCCAGTCGGTGGTGGGGATGCCGGGCTTGTTCACGTGCTCGCCAATGCCCTTGACGCGCCAGCGGCCGGTGCCCTTCTCGCCCGTACCGTTGTGGTGCAGGTCGTTCTCGCCATCGTAGGCCTTGAGGAAACGGCACTGGTAGTTGTTAACGCCCAGGTAGTCGTTGTAGAGCGCAGCCTCGCGCATAATCTCGAGGTCCTCGTCCAGGATCTCGATGGTGCCGCCCGAGACGGCAGCCAGGCGGTTGGCGCACTCGAGCGTATCGGGCGCGTAGTCGCCGCGGAAGGTGGCGTCGAGCAGAAACTGGTTCTGCAGTACGTGCTCGTTGTTGGCTGCCTTGATGTCGGCGGGGTCGTTCTCGTTGAGCGGGTACTTAAACTCCAGCGACTGGATGACGCCGATCTTGCCCTTAAAGCCACCGTTGTGGAAGGCGAGCACTGCCTTGGCGTGAGCGAGCATCATGTTGTGCTCGCACTGGAAGGCCTCAGCCAGATGCGCCTTAACACCGCCGGGGAAGGTGCCCTCGATGTAGGTGTTGGACGCGTCGGCCCAGATCTCGTTAAAGGTGAACCAGTAGGTCACCTGGTCGGCGTACTCCTTAAAGCAGAAAGTGGCAAAGTCCACAAAGGCGTCGATGGTTTCGCGGTTGAGGAAGTCGCCCTTCTCAAAGAGGGGGAGCGGCGTATCGAAGTGGTGCAGCGTGACGAACGGCTCGACGTGATGCTTGTGGCACTCGGCGAAGAGATCGTGGTAGAACTGCACGCCTTGCGCGTTGATCTCGCCGGTGCCGTTGGGGAAGATACGGCTCCAGGCGATGGAGAGGCGGATGCCGTTGATGCCGAACTCCTCGCACAGCTCCAGATCGACGGGATACTGGTTGTAGAAGTCGGAAGCGGGATCGGGGGAGAAGCGGCCCTGGGCCTCCAGGAAGTCGTCCCAGGCAACCTTGCCCTTACCGTGGGTGCGGGTCTCGCCTTCTACCTGGTAGGCAGCGGTGGCGCCGCCAAAGACAAAGTCCTCGGGAAACTGCGCAGGCGGGTTGGTGACGCTGGCGGGGTTAACGGACATGATGATCCAATCGTCTAGTAAAAAGGCCAGCCGTCTCATATGGTCGGCTGGCCTTTACGCGTTACTTACTTCGAGAGCTGCTCGGAGACGAAGGCGAGAGACTTGTCGCCGTTCTGGGAGAGCTCGATGTACTGCTTGCCGCGGCAGGCGACGCACTTGTTGCCCACGCGCTCGCAGTCCTTCTGCAGGTCGGCCAGGTAGCTCGCGGCCTGCGGGGCCAGGACGACCAGGTCAAAGTCGGGGAGCATATCCACGTGGTTGCCATAGGCGTCGGCAGCGGTCTCCAGGTCGATACCGCGCTCCTTGGCGGCCTTGGCCAGTGCGTTGGCGAGCAGGCCCGAGGTGCCGCCGCCCTGGCAGAGCACGAGCACGCGCTTGCCGTTGAGGTCGCTGGCGGCCGTGGCCTCGGCAGTGGGGGCTGCAGCGGCGGGAGTGTCAGCCTTCACGGCCTCGGCAGCGGCGCCGTCGGCAACGCTCTTGGCATCGGCCTTGCCCTGGAAGGCGTCGTTGAGCTTGGCAGCCTTCTCGGCGTTCTTGGCGGCGAGCTCCTCCTGGGAGATCTCGGCCTCCTCGGCGCACTTCTGGGCGTCATAGGCACGGAAGAACGGGTAGTACAGAAGGAAGTCGACGACCAGGATGATGGCGAGCATCACAAAGGCGAGCGGCTGGAAGCCCAGGCCCATGATGGTGCCGATGGGGCCGGGGACGGTCCAAGGCAGGGTGTACATAAAGCCGTTCATGCCCAGGAAGTCGATAAAGACCTTGAGGATCCAGACGTTGGCGATCGGGGCAAAGACAAACGGGACAAAGAAGACGGGGTTGAGCACGATGGGCGCGGCGAACAGCAGCGGCTCGTTGACGGCGAAGCAGACCGGGACGATGGAGGCCTTACCGACCGCACGCATCTCCTGGGACTTAGCCAGGAAGCAGAACATGAAGACGAGGACGAGTGTGGCGCCGGTGCCGCCCATGCAGACGACGAAGTACTGGGCGCCCTGCGTCAGGACAGCGGAGGCGTGCTGACCGGCCTGGTAAGCAGCCAGGTTGTCGGTCATGTTGGCAACGAGGGCGGCGGCGATGGCAGGCTCGACGATCGAGGGGCCGTGGACACCGACGAACCAGAAGAGGCTCATGGCGCCGTAGATCACAGCGAGGCCGATGTAGCCGTCGGCGGCGGTGAACAGGGGCTGGAACACCTGGATGACGCCCTGGGCAAAGCAGAAGCCAAAGGCAGCGCGGAAGACGATGTCAAAGACCCAAAAGACGGTGATGCAGACGGAGAAGGGGATGATGTCCTTAAAGGTCTGCGAGATGTTAGGCGGAACCTGCTCGGGCATCTTGACGGTGATGTTGCGCTTAATGAAGAACTTGTAGATGATGCCAGTCACAAACGCAGCGATGAAGGCGGTCAGCAGGCCCTTGGAGCCAAGGTAGGTGGTGTTGAAGCCGCTGGCGGCGTCCGTGGAAATGGTGTCGCTCGAGAGCAGCAGGAAGCCGATGATGGCCGCGCACATGCAGGAGATGAAGTTGATCTGGTTATTCTTGGGCAGATCGCGGTTCTGAGCGTCGGCGAAGTGCTTGGCCGTGGTGGCGGCGCAGGCGATGGCCAGGATGCCCATGGAGTAGTTGTAGCACTTCCACAGGGCGTTGTTGATGTCATCGGGCCAGTAGAAACCCCAGATGTTGGGGACCGAGGCCACCAGGCAGAAGATGGACGAGAAGATGATGATGGGGATGACGGAGATAAAGCCGTCGCGGATCGCCTTGAGGTACTTGTTGCGGGCGATCGCGTTGAAAAGGGGCTGGCCCTTTTCGATGGTGGCGATGAGTTGCTCCATGCAAAGCTCCTAAGAGTCGGTGGGTTAGCAACGATGGTAACGTTTGGACCTTGTTTGCCAAAATGTTGACGTTGCCATTTTGTGACACAAAAAAAGACGCGAACCGGTGGCCCCTGTGCCTGTGGACCGTCGATTCCTTGCGCGTAAACGTTTGAGCCGCCCGGTGGCTCTGTGTTTGCACAATGGCAACGTTAACATTTGGGCGACAAAAGCCGTTCGGGGACGCAGGATTGTCGGTGAACGGTAGGTTTTGGGTGGTGAGCGTATGGCGGGGGAGGCGTTGGATATACTTGGAGGCGTTCATTTTGTCTGTTGGGATGCCCGCGATGGCATCGTTGACATAGAAAGATCGACCTATGGCCGCTGTTAAAAAATCGGTATCCGTTAAGGACGTGGCGCGTCTTGCGGGCGTCTCGGAGCAGACGGTCTCGCGCACCGTGCACGATTCACCCAGCGTGCGCCCCGAGACCAAGGAGCGCGTGCGTGCCGCCATGCGCGAGCTCGGGTATCGACCCAATTTTGCCGGCCGGTCGCTGCGCCGCGGCAAGTTCAAGACCGTCGGCGTCGCCATGTTCAACATCACCGGTACCGGAAACCTCGACCGCATGGAGGGTTTTGCTGCCGCGGCCGACAAACACGGCTATGCCATCACTCTTACTAAAGTAGATGGACATCCCTATACCCTCGAGAGCGCGTCGTCGCGCATGAGCGCGCTTCCGGTGGACGGTATGGTTGTGATCATGAACCGTATGCCGGCAGACTTTGGCACCTTCGAGCCGCTGCCCGGTATGCAGACGGTGCTCGTTACCATGCTGGAGCATCCGCTGTGCTCGACGGTCGACAACGACCAGTTCGATTGCTCGCGCCAAGTGGTCGAGTATCTGCTGGGGCAGGGGCACAAGAACGTGCACTTTATCTCGTGCCCCGAGCGCTCGCTTTCGGGTATGCAGCGCGAGGAGGGCTGGCGCGAGACCCTGCGTGTGCATGGCATCGAGCCGCCGCGGCTTATCCGCGGTGACTGGACGGCGCAGAGCGGATATGCCGCCGGGCAGGCGTTGGCGGACGATTCGAGCTGCACGGCTATCTATGCCTCGAACGACGCTATGGCCTATGGCTGCATTCGCGGGCTCGAGTCGCGCGGAAAGCGCGTGCCCGAGGACGTGAGCGTGGTGGGCGTTGACGATAGCCTGGGCGATATCGTGCCCGATCGTCGCCTAACTACGGTGCGCTTTGATAACAAGCGCGTTGGCATGTGGGCGGTCGACAAGATTGCCGGCGCCGAGGACGTCGCACTGGGCGTGGAGCACATGCTGATCCCCGGTGTGCTCGTCGAGGGCGATACGGTACGCGATTTGCGCTAGGGTGCGGACCTGTTTGGGTCGCCATTAATTGTGTTTGATATTGTTCGAAATGGTTTAAAAACCGTTCACGGGTGAAAATCGACCGTTCATAGCTTGAAATTGCGTTTTGGATTGTTCTTTTTTGTTTGAATGTTAATGTTTCTGGCATACACAACGCAGCGCGTATGCCCGGACGCGATGCTCTCCATTGGTTCATATGTGAAAGGAACGCAATATGGCAACCAAAGAAGAAATCTCGATGGTTGGATTCGAGATCGTCGCATACGCGGGTGACGCCCAGACCGACCTGCTTGCTGCACTCGATGCTGCCCGTGAGGGTGACTTTGAGAAGGCCGAGCAGCTGCACAAGGATGCCAGCGACGCGCTCATCGGTGCTCACGACACGCAGACCAAGCTGCTTTCGCAGGAGGCCGGCGGCGGCGAGATGGAGATGACCTTCATCATGGCTCACGCTCAGGACACCCTTATGACCACCATGATCCTGGAGAAGCAGACCCGCTTTACCATCGATGCCTACAAGCGCATCGCCGATCTCGAGGCCAAGCTCGCCTAACGAGCCCCCACAACCAAGTCCCCTTCCAAAAGCCCTGCCGCAAACCCGCGGCAGGGTTTTTCTGCATACCCGGCACTTAGGGACGTTCCTTATCTGCCGGCAGTTAGGGACAGTCCTTAGTCATCAACTAGTCATTGGGGACACTCTTGGGTCAAACGCCCACCCTGCCGTTCGGTTCTTCGCTCGCTGGGTATACTTCCATCCGCATTACAGGCCGGAATGAGGAGGTATCCAAATGCCGGACAACGGATCGATTCAAAAGAGAGATGCGGGCGAGATGGCTCATGGGCGCCCTGTCCAAATAACCGAGCATACGACGGTGACGGAGCTGCAGCCCAGTCTGTCCGATGTCGTGTGTGCAAACAAAAAGTTGCAGATCGGGTTCATCGTTGCGCTCGTGGTACTGGCGCTTCTGTCGGGTTTTGTCGCGCGCCCGCATTTTGCCGACACCAAGACCTGGGACTCCACCATCGAGGTCATCGATCAAAAGAAGGGCAACGTTTTGGCGCTCACGACGTCGTGCGTGGCGCTGTCTGCGGGCATCACCGCGCTGCCGGGCGACACGGGAACACCGGTGGCCGAGCAACTCGCACAGCTTTCGGGCAACTTAGGCATTGTGCTTGCCGTGCTGTACCTCGAGAAATACCTGCTTACTATATTATGGTCGGTCGGGCTGGGCATCCTGATCCCATTCTCGCTCATACTCTTCGCGGTGTCGCTTGGCATTCACGGGCGCTGGAGCACCAGCGCCGTCCTGCGCCGCGTGGCAACGCGCGTACTGGTGGTTGCCATGATCGGCATGGCGTTGGTGCCTGCGAGCGTGTGGGTGTCGCAAAAGGTCGACGAGACATATCGCGTGAGCATCGAACAGGCCGAGCAAAAGGCGACAAGCGCGGCTGAGGCGAGCTCGTCAAAGAGCGAAAAGAAATCTGAAGCCAAAACAGACAAGAACGTGCTCGAGCAGCTGACCGAAGGCGCCTCGAGTCTGCTGACTTCGGTGACCGATAGCGCCAAGCAGATGACCGACGAGATCGTGCAGCAGGTGACCGACCTGATCGAAGGTGTCATCGTGATGATTGTGACTTCGTGCGTGATCCCGCTGCTGGTGCTCGTGGCGTTCCTGTGGCTTGGGCACGTACTGCTGGGGATCGATATCTCCGGTCCCACGAACTATCTGACGGGTCGTTTTCTGAGTGCTCCGTCCAAGCATGCCAAGAAGAGTGGACAGACTGAGTAAACGGCAAAGCGAGCTTGGAAGATCGAACCGTAAGAAGGGCGGCCGAGATGCGTTCTCGGCCGCCCTTATTTGTTGAGCACGTGAACGCTCACGCCTCTGCCAGGCCCAAGCGGTCAACAAACACCCGTGAACGGTATTTGTTCAAAAAAGAACAAAGATAAACAAATAGTTGTTGCAGTCGTTGTTCGAATGTGTTCAAATAAACATGAACAGTGAAGAACCGCACATTCAGATGCCCGGACCTGAACGCGATTCAACACTTCCAAACAGAAACTACGCACCTGCGTATCTCTCAAGGAGGATGTCATGAGGGTTGTAATCGCTTCCGATGCCGACGGTATGTCGATGAAGGAGTCCATCAAGGAAATGCTCATCGCCGACGGTCACGAGGTCGTCGACTATTCCGAGACCCCTGCCGCGGACTTTGTCGACTCTGCGACCGCCGTTGCCAAGGACCTGCTGGAGCACAAGGATTCCCAGGGCTTCGCATTCGATAAGTACGGCGTCGGTTCCTATATGGCCGCCGTCAAGATGAAGGGCATGGTTGTCGCCAACATTTCCGACGAGCGCTCCGCCTACATGACCCGCGAGCACAATGGCTCGCGCATGGTCACCATGGGCCCGGGCGTCGTTGGCACCGAGGTCGCCAAGAAGATCGCCCGCGAGTTCTTGCGCGCCCAGTACGCCGGCGGTCGTCACCAGATTCGTGTCGACATGCTCAACAAGATGGCCTAACGAGAGCCACCGAGAACTCGAACTTCTACCTCAACTTGTGAATTCAGACGAAAGGACGTTCTGATGAAGAAGACCATCGCAATCGGTTGCGACCATATCGTTACGGACGAGAAGATCTATCTGGCCGACCGTCTTGAGCAGGCCGGCTACCAGGTGCTCGACTGCGGCACCTACAGCCACAGCCGCACGCACTATCCCATCTACGGCAAGGCCGTGGGCGAGGCCGTTGCCAGCGGCAAGGCCGACTTTGGCGTGGCCCTGTGCGGCACCGGCATCGGCATCACCAACGCCGTCAACAAGGTTCCCGGCGCCCGTTGCGCCCTGGTCCGCGACATGACCTCTGCCCTGTATGCCCGCCGCGAGCTCAACGCCAACATCGTGGGCTTTGGCGGCAAGATCACCGGTGAGTTCCTGATGGCCGACATTATGCTCGCTTTCCTGGAGGAGCCCTACGAGCAGACTCCCGAGCACGACGCCCTGATCGCCAAGATCGACGCCTGCAACAAGGCCGACGCCGAGGCCCAGGCCGACCCGCACTTCTTTGACGAGTTCTTGGAGAAGTGGGACCGTGGCGAATACCACGATTAGCGGGTATCCGGCGTAATTAACTAGTCCGTTGACGGCTCGCGTTTCTGTGAGGGGGCGCGGGCCGGTTTTCTATCAGCCCAATTGACTCGACGGGCTGGCGTAAGAAAGGGAAGGCTCCTATGGAGTTTGTTCTTGATAACGGTTCTGTTCGCGTGGCACTGAGCACGGCTGGCGGATCGTTCACTTCGATTAAAGCCAACGGTCGTGAGTACCTGTGGCAGGGCGATCCTTCGGTCTGGTCGGGTCAGGCGCCCATTTGCTTCCCCATCTGCGGCGGCCTTCGTGACGGCCGCGCGATGACCATGGGCGGCCGCGAGGTCAAGCTTGCCCGTCACGGTTTTGCCCGCAAACAGGAGTGGAAGCTCGAGGAGCAGGGCGACAACATCGTTGCGCTGAGCCTGGATTCTGCTGATCACGCCGAGCTGCTCGAACAGTATCCATACCCGTTTAAGATCGCCGCGCGCTATGCGATCGATGGCAAAAAGATCAGCATTTCGTATGAGGTGACCAACGAGGGAACCGAGGACATGCCGTTCTTTGTGGGCGGCCATCCCGGCTTTAAGTGCCCGCTCGACGAGGGTGAGTCCTACGACGATTACGAGCTTCGATTTGAGCAGCGTGAGGCGGCAGAGCTCTGCACCGCCGTTCCCTCGACGGGCCTGATCGATGTCGAGCATCGCAGTAAGAACCCGATGGTTGGCCACGACCTGCCGCTTACCCACGAGCTCTTCGACTTTGCCGAGACCATCTTTGATGTGCTCGAGAGTCGTGTGGTCACGCTGACCAAGAAGACCGAGGACAAGGGCGTGCGCCTGACATTCCCCGGTATGCCGTACCTGATTGTGTGGAGCAAGCCCGAGGGTGATTTTGTCGCGGTTGAGCCGTGGGGCGGCCTGTCCACCTGCTCCGACGAGGACAATATCCTGGAGCACAAGCGTGGCTGCCTGGTGGCCAAGCCGGGGGAGACCGTCACCCGTGGCTTTGAGATCGAGATTCTTTAACGAGCTATCGTATGTTTGGGGACGCACACGTCGTGCCCCGGAAACAGGAGATCAACATGATTCTGACCGTTACCATGAACCCGTCGATTGATACGCGCTATCAGCTCGACAAGCTGATCATCGACGATGTGAACCGTGTGACGCCCGAAAAGACCGCTGGCGGCAAGGGCCTCAACGTGAGCCGTGTGCTGCTGCAGCTGGGTGACGACGTGCTCGCGACCGGTCTGCTCGGCGGCCACATGGGCGCCTATATGGCCGAGCTTATGGATGCCGACGGCGTCAAGAACGACTTTGTGCCCATCGCCGGTGAGACGCGCATTTGCCTGAATATCCTGCACGAGGGTAATCAGACCGAGCTGCTGGAGAGCGGCCCGCAGATCGCCCCGTCCGAGCTCGAGGCCTTTACGGCTAAGTTCGCCGAGCTTGCAGCGAAGGCGGACGTTGTGACGCTTTCGGGCTCGCTGCCGCGTGGCGTCGATGCCGGCTACTATGCCGAGCTCGTCAAGATTGTCGAGGAGGCGGGCGCCAAGGTGCTGCTCGACACCTCGGGTGCATCGCTGGAGGCCGCGCTGGCATCCGACGCCAAGCCCGAGCTCGTGAAGCCCAACCTGACCGAGATTAACGGCCTACTGGGTACGTCCTTTACGACTGACGACGTCGACGCGCTGCGCGAGGCACTTGCCGCCGACGGCCGCTTTGCCGGTATCCCCTGGGTTGTCGTCTCGATGGGCGCTGCCGGCTCGGTGGGCTTCCATGAGGGCCGTGCGTTCCGCGCCAAGACGCCCGCGATTGCCGCTGTCAACGCGACGGGTTCCGGCGACTCGACGATCGCCGGCTTTGCGCATGCTATTGCTGCCGGCGCCGACGATGTCACCGTGCTTAAGACCGCCAACACCTGTGGCAAGCTCAATGCCATGGATCCCAAGACCGGCCACCTGGTAATGGACCGCTGGGACGAGGTCTACAACAGCGTCGAGGTTACAGAGTTGTAGCGGTTGCGGCTCCTAATAGAATGAGCGTGGATAATCTCCCACTTTTGGTGCCCATACGAGCCCAAAGTGGGAGATTTTCCACGCTCATTCGGGGTAGTAAAAAACGGCGCCCGCCGGCGATGTTGCTGGCGGGCGCCGTTGTCGTGTGGGGCGGAAATGATCCGTTTTCCTTCGTCCCCAAGGAATCATTACAGCGAGTCGATGAAGCGCTGCTGGGCGGCGCGGCCGGTTTCGTCCCACTTAAAGACGCCGGCGTTGTCGAGCACATGACCAAACACCACACCGACCTCCTCGTGCAGGATATCGATGGCATCATCGGCCGTAAGTTCATCGGCGCGGCGGGCATAGACGTCCAGGGCCCATGCGGCGTGGCTACGGCAAAGGTCGTCGCCCTCGAGCGCGGCGGCAAGGTCGTAGCTCGCGTCGACCTTGGCTGCCAGCAGGTGCTCGCGAACGGCACCGAGCTCGGGAACCAGGCGCGGCGGAAGAATGGCCAGGCCCATGACCTCAATCAGGCCGATGTTCTCCTTTTTGATGTGGTGATACTCCGCATGCGGATGGAACACGCCCAGCGGATGCTCGTCGGTCGTAATGTTGCAGCGAAGTGCCAGGTAGGCCTCGTAGATCTCGCCACCGGCATTACCTCGGGAGTCGACGCGGCGGATGACGGGCGTCACGGTGTTGTGAGCCACGCCGTCGGCCGTGTGCGCGATGACGCCCACGGACTCGTCGGTCCACTCGCGCCAGGCGAGGATGATCTTCTCGGCGGCGTCGAGCAGCTGAGCACGGTCGTGCGAGCGCAGGCGCAGCACCGAGAGCGGCCACTGCAGCACGGTGCCGGTGACCTGGTCAAAGCCGGGCACGCTAAACTGCGAGACCTCGGCCGCGTGCATCATCGGGAACTCATGCGCGCCACCCTGGAAGTGGTCGTGCGACAGGATCGAGCCGCCCACGATGGGCAGGTCGGCGTTGGAGCCGATAAAGTAGTGCGGGAACAGGTCCACAAAGTCGAGCAGGCAGGAGAGACCCTTGCGATCGACGTGCATCGGACGATGCTCGGAGCTCATGGCAATGCAATGCTCGTTAAAGTACGCGTACGGGCTGTACTGGAAGCCCCAGCGCTCGCCGTCGAGCTGAATGGGGATAACGCGCAGGTTCTGGCGAGCGGGGTGAGCGCCACCGTCGGCTGCGGCGGAGCGTCCGGGATAGCCCTCGTTTTCGATGCAGAGCTGGCAGGCGGGATACTTCTCGCCCGTGTTCTTGGCAGCACCGGCCGCGGCAATGTCGCGTGGGTCCTTCTCTGGCTTGGACAGGTTGATGGTGATCTCGAGATCGCCCCAGTTGGTGGGGGTGCTCCATTTGATATTGCGCGCGATGGCGGCGCGGCGCACATAGCCGGCGTCGCAGCACAGGCCGTAGAACCAGTCGGTCGCGGCGCGGGGCTCGTTGACGCCCATGCGCCCATTGAACTCCTCGTTTACAACCGAAGGCCTCGGCATAAGCACACCCATGATGCGCATGGCGATACGGTCGCGGCCCGACGCCGTGTCCTCGGCGGCACCGTTGGCGACGGCGGCTTCGGAAAGCGCGGCGAGCGTGCCCTCCAGATCAAAGTCGGGGAGGGTATCGGGGTGCAAAAGCGAGAGCTTCTCGGTCTGCAGCGCCCAGGTCATGTCGAGCGCGGGACCCGTGGCGCCAATGCACTCCAGAATGGTGTTGTAGGCCCAGATGCGGTCGTCCTGTCCGATCATGGATCGGTGGATGGCGTACTCGATCAGGTTCTGCGCGGCCTCGCGCACGTCGGTCATTACAGCCATGCCGCGTAAGCCCCCTTGTCAGAGATAGCGTAGTGACGGGCAGAGCCCTCGCCCAGCCAGCCATTCATCTTGGCGATGAAAGTATCGACCAGGTCGAGCGGCACGAAGGCCTGGATGGTGCCGCCAAAGCCGCCGCCATGGATGCGGACGGCGCCGCGGCCGTCGAGCACGTGCTCGGCCAGCGCCAGGGCATACATGGAGGGCTGCTCGGAGCCCAGCTTGGCAACGACATTCTGCAGGTACATGGCGGAGCTGGCGCCGGACTCGCGCGTCAGGACCAGGAACTGGTCGATGTCGCCGGCGTTAAGAGCTGCCCAGCGCTTGTCGACCAGGCCGTTCTCGTACCAGTAGTGAACGGCGCGCAGGCAGGCGCGGTCGCCCAGCTTGGCGCGCAGCTCGGGGAGCTTGGCGTCAAAGTCGGCAACGTCGACCTCACACAGGCGTGCTTTGCCAAACTCGGCGGCGACGTCCTGCATCTCGCGCGGAACGGCGGCGTAGTCGTCGGTGGCTGCCACATGGTCGGCGCCAACCTTAACGAGTACGAGTGCATAGCCGTGATCCTCAAAGTTGAGCTCGAGCTTCTGAGTTTTAGGCTGAGCCTGGTCCTCAAAATCCATGTAGGCAAGGCCGCCCAGGCACACGGCAGCCTGGTCCATCAGGCCGCAGGGCTTGCCGTAGTAGTTGTTCTCGGTGCGCTGACTCATCTGGGCGAGCGCGACGGGCTCGATGGCAGGCGCGCCCCAAAGCGTCTCCATGGCGCGGCCGTATGCTGCCTCGACGGCAGCGGAGCTGGAAAGGCCGCCGCCCGAGGGGACGGAGCAGGTGAAGGCGAAGTCGAAGCCGTGGGGCTCAACGCCCAGGGCTGCAACTTCATGGGCCATGCCGCGGACGAGACTCGCGGACGTGCCCTTCTCGGACTCCTGAACATCCAGCGTGTCGAGCGTGATCTCAAAGGTGGGGTAGCCCTCGTCGGCAACGTGGACCTTGTTGGTGTCGGTTGCCACGGCAATGCCGTCGACGGCGACATCGAGCGAGCCGGCGATGACGTGGCCGCCCTCGTGGTCGGTGTGGTTGCCGCTGATCTCGGAGCGGCCGGGCGCGTGCACGTAGAGCACCTGGCGGTCGCCGATGGGGCCAAACTCCTCCTCAAACAGCTTGGTGAGCGTGGCGAGCGTCTTTTCGTCGGGGGCGGTCATGAGGGTCCTTTCTTTGGCGCGAACAGGTGAGTTTTGCGTCGTTATGAGTACGTTAACAATTTGAAGCGGCGTGAACTCAGCATCCACGATGCCGCACGTTAAGGGCTATGTTAACGTACTCATAACACAACGCTTATTACTTTTTGAGAATCTGGTAATCGGTCGAAATTCGACCGTGAACGGTAGTGCCGTATGGACTTATAGAGCAGAAAAGCTGCAGCTAAAAAAAGTAGAGTACGTTAACATGCGTCCGACGATAGCGGTCCTCCGCGCGGGCTCTATTCCTGCACGGGCCGGTATGTACGCTCTTTTGATCTCGCAAGGGTGAAGGTGATCTTGTGGCAAGGCGCCCCTCCAACGATACAGGCTCGCGTCCGGTTTCCATGGCCGACGTCGCCCGCGCTGCTGGCGTTTCGCAGCAGACGGTCTCGCGCGTCGCCAACGGCCTGCCCAATGTGAACGAGCAGACGCGCCAGCGCGTGCAGGCCGCCATGCAGGAGCTCGGCTTTCGCCCGAGCTATGCCGGTCGTTCGCTGCGCGACGGTCGCTACCATTCGGTCGGTCTATGCGTCAACGATGTCACCAAGTTTGGGAACCTGACGATGATCGATGGTATCGCCAGTGCCGCTCGCGAGCATGGCTGCGCCATCACGCTGGTCGAGATGTCCAAGACCGAGGAGTTCTCGCTTGCCGAGGCCACCCGTCGCATGGCGGCCCTGCCGGTCGATGGCATCATCATCGGCATGAGCCGTATGGCGCCCGACTTTGAGACGTTTGATCCACTGCCGGGGATCGGCACGGTTATCGTTACCATGTATGCGCATCCGCGCGTGACCACGGTCGATTCCGACCATTACGGCTGCTCGCTGCTGCTTATGGACCATCTGTTTGAGCTTGGCCACGAGCAGATTCGATATATCGGTGGCCCGTCCTTCTCGGTGGACGAGCAGTTCCGCCGCGCCGGTTGGCAAGACGCGCTCGAGCGCAGGCATATCGAGCCGGCAGAACCGCTCGAGGGCGACTGGTCTGCCAACAGCGGCTACGAGGCCGGCAGGTATCTGGCCGAGCACGACCGAACCATGACGGCGATCTATGCGGCAAACGACCAGATGGCAAATGGTGCCATCGCCGCGCTGCGCGATAGCGGTCTGCGCGTGCCCGAGGACGTGAGCGTGGTGGGTGTCGACGATTCGCTCGATGATTTTGTCGCGCACAACGAGCTCACGACCGTGCGGTTCGATCTGCATCAGCGCGGACGCGAGGTGTTTGAACATGCGGTTCCCAAGGAGGGGACGTCGGGCAAAACCGTTGCGATCCGTATCCCCGGCCAGCTTATCGTTCGACATACCACAGCGGCGCCGCGCGCGTAGTTTGCGCAGGTCAACGGCGTGTTGCCGCGCTTCAATAACAAATGGTAAGGATGCCGGCAGATAGCTGTTGAGATACGGCCGAGTGCTATGATAGACGGGTTCTTTTGTCTATCTAGGAGGCTTTGCCTGATGGAGATCACCAAGGATATCCGCTACGTTGGCGTCGACGATCACGACATTGACCTGTTCGAGGGCCAGTACGACGTGTCCGAGAACGGTATGGCATACAACAGCTACGTTATCTTGGGCGAGAAGATCGCTGTCGCCGATTCGGTCGACGGCGGTTTTGTTGACGAGTGGCTCGGCAACATCGAGGCCGTGCTCGATGGTCGTACGCCCGATTATCTGGTCGTTCACCACATGGAGCCCGATCACTCCGCTGGCATCGCCGCCTTTATGGGGCGCTATCCCCAGGCCCAGATCGTGGCCAGCATGGGCGCCTTCCGCATGATGGTTAACTACTTTGGCACCGATTACCCCGAGCGCAAGATGGTCGTCAAAGAGGGCGACGTGCTCGACCTGGGCGGCCACAG
>CAKUGH010000004.1 GCA_934654605.1 uncultured Collinsella sp.
GCTTCCGAACGTCGGGGTAAAGGGGTTCTTGCTGTACTCCATGGCTGCTCCTTTGCAAGTTTTGCTAATTTTTGCAACTTTTGCTAACGGTTTAGCATGCCTTGTACTGCGGGATTGCAGGAGTGAAAAACGGGAGTTCTATTCCCGTTTTTGACCTCCCCCCTAGGCGGCGTCCTTTTTAAGGTTAACGTCGATGCATGCGTGGGTCACCTGGAGCGGGTCACCTGGAGTGATTTTTTAACGCAGAAAAATAATCAAAATAGAATTAATCTGCGTTAAAATATTGTCAAACAATAGTTCATGAGGAAAGGACGCTCATGCGCCGTAAAGCAGACAGGCTCCTTAAGGAATGGCGAGACAAAATCGATAGGAAACCTCTGTTGGTTAAGGGCGTTCGCCAGTGTGGCAAGACCTATCTGCTCAGGACGTACGCGCAAGATCTTTTCGAATCGGTTGTCTACATTAATCTTGAGAACGATCGGTCGGCTCGGGCAGACTTTTCGGGCGGTCTCGATCCCCATTCGATCGTGCGTGCGATTGAAGCTCGTACGGGACAGCGCGTCGTCCCAGGTAAGACTCTGCTGTTCATCGACGAGATCCAGGCGTGTGAGGAAGCACTTACTTCCCTTAAGTACTTTTGTGAAGACGCCCCCGAGTATTACGTTGCGGCTGCCGGGTCGCTTCTTGGGGTTGCCATTAATCATCAGTCGTATTCGTTCCCCGTTGGAAAGACCGATTTGATCGAGATGGCCCCACTCGACTTCGAAGAATTTCTTTGGGCGATGGGGTACGAGCGACTGGCAGACGAGATACGCTCGTCATTCGAATCGATGAGCCCTCTTGCCCCTAGTCTTCATGACGAAGCGCTGAGACTCTATCGACAGTATCTTGTTGTTGGCGGAATGCCCGAAGCTGTTCAAACGTATGCTGAGGTTCAGTCGGTCATCGACGTCGCCGAAAAGCATCGAATAATCCTCGACGGATATTCTGCTGACACGAACAAATATGCCGATGAACGTTTGAGCGCAAAGACGCGCGCGTGCTTCGATTCCATTCCGCAGCAGCTTGCCAAAGAGAACCGAAAATTTCAATACAAGGTAGTGCGGGCGGGGGGCAATGCGTCTCTCTTTGGAGACGCTCTCGACTGGCTTGTGTTGTCGGGTACGGTGGCGCGCTGCAGCCTGGTCGGGCAGATCGAAAGCCCTTTAGAGGCCTTCGTTAACTCTTCTGCTTTTAAAATCTATCAGGCGGATACTGGGCTGCTCGTCTCCAAGGCCGGTGCTCAACGAGCCGATATCCTCGCCGGCATCGGCGGCACATTCATGGGCGCACTTACCGAAAACTACGTTGCCCAGCAGCTTTCAGCCATGGGTTATCCGCTGCATTATTGGGCGCGAGATAATCGTGCGGAAATCGACTTTGTAGTAGAGAAGCAGGGATGCTTGTCTGCAATTGAAGTCAAGGCGGGGGAGAACACAAGATCTCGAAGCCTGTCCTCACTTAAAAAGACCCATCCGGGCGTGCGCCTTGTCAGGCTATCCACTAAGCCCTTTGGAATGAATGATGGGCTTATGTCTGTTCCGCTTTATGCGGCATTTTGTCTATAGGGATGATGCTGCTGTAATGCATGGGGCCCGGAGCTCAGTATTTACTGCGCTCCGGGCCCCGTTGGTTTGTGGCTTGGACCAGCTCGACTGCCGTCGTCCTAGTCAAACAAGCTCGGCATGTCGTTTTCCTTCATGAGGGCACCGGCGGAGGGTAAGCTCTGCGCAGTGAACTTCTCGGCCGAGACGCCGGCACCGAGGATGTCCTCGGTCGTGCCGACGGTGGTGACCGAGCGGCCCTTCTTGGCCGTGAATGCCTGGACGCCCTGCGTGTTGGTGGTCGTCTTGGTCTTGAGCAGGGACGTATTGAAGTTCATCAGGCGGTAGTCGCTCGAGACCAGTGCAATGTCGCGATCTTCCTTGAGCACCTGGGCATACAGCAATTTACTGCCGCCGTAGATGGCGTTCTTCAGGCGCTTGCGGTTGGTCTTGGTGACGTATCCGGAAAGCGCGACGCGCACCACGCGGCCGTTCTCAAAGACGAACAGCACGTCGGCCTTGTAATCCTCGGGGTCGATAACCCAGATGACGCTCTCGTCGGGTTCCATCTCAAGATCGGTCGGCAGGTACGAGCCCAGCTGGGCGGACTTGGTGTCCTCAAACTGCGCGACCTTGCACTTGTACACCTGGCTCTTGTTGGTAAAGACCAGCAGCTCGTGCGTGTTGGAGGACGGGAACTCGATAAAGGGCTTGTCGCCGTCTTTGTACTTGAGCGTAGCGGCCTTCTTGAGCACGCGGTCGGTCATCTTTTTGAGGTAGCCATCGCGCGAGAGCATGATGGTAACGGGGTACTCCTCGACCTCGGGCTCCAGGCTCACTTCGATAACCTCATGGGGCTCAATCCTGCCCGTGCGGCGCGGCATCACGTACTTCTTGTTGACCGCGGCCAGCTCGTCGCTGATGACCTTCTTGATGTTCTCCTCGCTGGAGAGAATCTCCTCAAGCTCGGCAATCTCGCCCTCGAGCTTGGCGATGTCCTTGGTGCGGTTGAGGATGTACTCCTCGTTGATGTTGCGGAGCTTAAGTTCGGCAACAAACTCGGCCTGGGTCTCATCGATGTCGAAACCCTTCATAAGGTTGGGCACGACCTCGGCCTCGAGCTTGGTGCCACGGATGATGGCGATGGCCTTGTCGATGTCGAGCAGAATCGCCTCAAGGCCATGCAACAGGTGCAGGCGCTCGGACTTTTTGCCCAGGTCAAAGTTAATGCGGCGACGCGTGGACTGAATGCGCCACGCAACCCACCCGTGCAGGATCTGGCGAACGCCCATAACGCGGGGGTAGCCGTCGACCAGCACGTTAAAGTTGCACGAGAACGAATCTTGCAGCGTGGTCGAGCGGTAGAGCTTCGCCATGAGCTTGTCGGGGTCGACGCCGCGCTTCAGGTCGATGGCGATGCGCAGACCCGAAAGGTCGGTCTCGTCACGGATGTCGGCAATCTCCTTTACCTTGCCCTCCTTGGAGAGCTTGACGATGCGCTCGATGATGACATCGGTCTTAGTGGTGTAGGGGATCTCGTAGACCTCGATGATGCGCTCTTCGGGAATCCAGCGCCAGCGGGAGCGAATCTGGAAGCTGCCCAGACCGGTCTCGATGATCTTTTCCATCTCCTCGCGGCGGTAGATGATCTCGCCGCCGGTCGAGAAGTCGGGCATGGGCATGTACTCGAGCAGGTCGCAGTCGGGATCCTTGAGGTAGTGCATCGTGGCGGTGCAGACCTCGTTGAGGTTGAAGCCGCAAATGTCGGACGCCATGGCGACGCCGATGCCCTTGTTGGCCGAGACGAGGATGTTGGGGAACGTGGTGGGCAGCAGGCGCGGCTCCTTCATGGCGCCGTCGTAGCTGTCGACAAAGTCCACCGGGTCCTTGTCGATATCCTTGAAGATCTCGGCACTGATGGGGGAGAGCTTGGCCTCGGTGTAACGCGAGGCGGCGTAGCTCAGGTCGCCCGAGTAGTACTTGCCAAAGTTGCCCTTCGACTCCACGAAGGGGGCGAGCAGCGCTTCGTTGCCGGTGGCCAGGCGCACCATCGTCTCGTAGATCGCGGCGTCGCCGTGCGGGTTGAGCTTCATGGTCTGGCCCACGATGTTGGCGCTCTTCTGGCGCTCGCCCTTGAGCAGGCCCATCTTGTACATGGTGTAGAGCAGCTTGCGGTGCGAGGGCTTAAAGCCGTCGATTTCGGGGAACGCACGCGAGACGTTGACGCTCATGGCGTAGGGCATGTAGTTGACCTCGAGCGTCTGCGTGATCGGCTGGTCGGTGACCTCGGAGTGCAGGCCGATGACGTTCTCGGCGTTGACCTGCTTTTTCTTTGGCTGGTTCTTCGTCTTCTTCTTTGCCACGATATCCTCTTGAACTTCTTGTGGGCCGTCGTTATCGATGTGCTGCTACTGCAGGTCCAGCTGGTCCAGGTATTCCTTGCCGTGCTCCGAGATATGGCGCTTGCGGCCCGCCTCGTCGTTGCCCAGCAACAGGTTGAACATGGTTTCCATCTTGGTGACGTCCTCGGGCTCCACCTTGATCAGGCGGCGCGTCTCGGGGTTCATGGTGGTGAGCCACATCATGTCCGGATCGTTCTCACCAAGACCCTTGGAGCGGTTGATCGAGCACTTCTGGTCGCCGATCTCCTTAAGGATGCCGTTCTTCTCGAGCTCGGTGTAGGCAAAGTAGGTCTTCTCTTTGCAGTTGATCTCGTAGAGCGGCGACTCGGCGATATACACGTAACCCTCGTCGATAAGCGTGGGCACCAGGCGGTAGAGCATGGTGAGCACGAGCGTGCGGATGTGGTAACCGTCGACGTCGGCATCCGTACAGATGATGACCTTGTTCCAGTTGAGGTTGTCCAGGTCGAAGGCGCCAAGGTTCTTGATACGCTTGTCCTTGATCTCCACACCGCAGCCCAGCACGCGCATGAGGTCCATGATGATGTCGGACTTAAAGATGCGCGGGTAGTCCTCCTTCAGGCAGTTGAGGATCTTGCCGCGGACGGGCATAACGCCCTGGAACTCGGCATCACGCGAGGTGCGAATGGCGCCTGCTGCCGAGTCGCCCTCTACGATGTAGATCTCGCGGCGGCTCTTGTCCTTGGAGCGGCAGTCGATGAATTTCTGCACGCGGTTGGCCATGTCGGTCTTCTGCTGCAGGTTGGTCTTGATGCTCTGGCGGGTCTTCTCGGCATTCTCGCGAGAGCGCTTGTTGATGAGTACCTGCTCCAGAATCTTGTTGGCGGCGTCTTTGTTCTCGATCAGATACGTCGAGAGACGCTCCTTAAAGAAGGCGGTCATGGCCTGCTGGATAAAGCGGTTGTTGATTGCCTTTTTGGTCTGGTTTTCGTAGGACGTCTGGGTGGAGAAACAGTTGGTCACGAGCACCAGGCAGTCCTGGACGTCTTGCCACTTAATGCCACTCTCGTTTTTGTTGTACTTGCCCTGTTGCTTAATGTAGGCATCGATGGCGCTGGTCAGAGCGCTGCGGGCCGCCTTTTCGGGCGAGCCGCCGTTCTCGAGCCACGACGAGTTGTGATAGTACTCCTGCATCATGAAGGTGCGCGAGAAGCACATGCACGCGGTGATCTTTACGTTGTAGTCGGGCAGGTCCTCGCGATCGCGACCGCGGCGGTCGGCCTCGATAAAGAAAGGCTCGGTGAGGTAGTCGGTGCCCACCTTCTCGAGCACGTAGTCCTCGATGCCCTTGGGATAGCAGAAGTCCTCTTCGGTAAATTCGCCGTCGTCGCCTTCGATACGCAGGCGGAAGGTCACGTTGGCGTTGACCACGGCCTGGCGGCGCATGGTCTCGCGATACCAATCGTGGGGAATGCTGATGGAGGTAAAGACCTCAAGGTCGGGGCGCCACTTGATGGTGGTGCCGGTGCGGCTCTCGTCGCTGGGCTCAATCTCGAGCGCCTTCTTTTTGGCACCGACGACCTTGCCCTTCTTAAAGTGCAGGGAGTACTTGTTGCCGTCGCGCCAAACCGTGACATCCATGTACTCGGAGGCGTACTGGGTCGCGCACGAGCCCAGGCCGTTGGTACCGAGCGAGAAGTCGTAGTCGCCGCCCTGGTTATTGTTGTATTTGCCGCCAGCGTAGAGCTCGCAGAAAACGAGCTCCCAGTTAAAGCGCTTCTCGGAAGGGTTCCAGTCGAGCGGGCAACCACGGCCGTTGTCCTCTACCTGGATAGAGCCATCGCGAAAGGCGGTAAGGGTGATGAGCTTGCCGTAGCCCTGGCGCGCCTCGTCGACGGCGTTGGACAGGATCTCGAAGGCGGCGTGCGCACAGCCGTCGAGCCCGTCCGAGCCAAAGATGACGGCAGGGCGCAGGCGTACGCGCTCCTCGTCCTTGAGCTGACGAATACTGTCGTTGCCATAGTTTGCGGTGTTTTTTGCCATGCTCGCTCTCTTGGTGCTTCCTCTTGTGCATTTAAGTCGTATAGATAGTCAAGGTAGCATAGCCCAGCCCGTGAACGATTCCATCCAACACGAAATCCATCGAACAATCGTTCGCTACTGTAACGGGATATGCCGCTTGGTTTACTCGAACATCTGTGGAAGGTCGATAAGGACGGTTTTGCCATCCCCGTCAACTTCAAAGCCAGAACGGGAGAAGAACCCGTAACGATGGCACTTGAGTCCCGTTGCCTCGACTTGGGCGATTTCCTCATCAACCATCTTTTGCGTGATGGGGGATTTGCGAAACTTAGCTTCGTAGAACGCGTAGCCCTCAGGGTCTTGCGTTACCACATCGAATTCGCCGCTTGTTTTGTTTGCGGGGTCGTCGTACCAGTACTTGCCTATGGCATCGAAAGCCGGTTCGATCTTGCCGGCCCTGTTTTGTCGCACGAGGAATTGGCGGCAGATCTCCTCGAACATATGTGGAACGTAGTTTTCCTCAAAGTCTTGGAAGACATGGCGATTATAAAAGACCTCAGGGTCGAGCAGCTGACGTGCGGAAGCGTTGCGGAAGACATAGCGATAGTAAAAGAGCGAAAGCGGGTCTACTACAAAGTAGCCAGACTTGCGCTTGTTCGTAGGGTCGTTGATGGGCGCGCGTTTTTGGACGATTTCGAGCGATATGAGCTTGTCGAGCACATCGGCCATGGCAGGGCCGCTCGAGACGTGCGACTGTGCCAGCACGTCTCCCCAGCGGGAGTAGCCTTGCGCGAGGGCACCGAAAACTTCGTTGGCGTTGGTCATCTTTGAGATTTCGGCGCTGAGGTAGGACGGCACCTCGCTTTCGAGGCGGGCGCCGGGCTCTGTGACAAGCTCGATGATGTTGTCGCGCACGCTTTGGGATTGATCGATAAGACGGTTGTAAAAGGGGATACCGCCAAAAACGCTGTAGAGCCGCACCTTGTCCTCGGGTGAGAATGCGGGATAGAACTTCGCGGCGTCAAAGTAATCCATGGGCTTAAGCTCGAGCGTGAGGTCGATACGCCCGTAGAGGGGGCTTTCATGCTCGATAAGGGATTTCATGATCTCAACGTAGGAGCCGCACAGAACGATGCTCAAACGTGAGTCTTCTCTATGAGCGTCAATTGAGGTCTGAAGGATGCTGTCTAGGCCTTTAACCGCATCTCTTAGGTAGGGGTATTCGTCGAGAACAAGGGTGATGTTCTTACTTTTCGCTTGAACAAATAGGAATTCGACAAGCTCACGGATGCTCGAGAATGCGAGCGGGGGGAATCCAAGCGCCTCGGCAACGAGGACGGAGAGGCTTTCCAGGTTATCCATCTCGGAGGTTTGACGGCACTCGTAGTAGACCGTTGCGGCGTTCGGCAAATCGATGAGCGCTTGCTTGATCAACTCGCTTTTGCCGACGCGACGCCTTCCGTAGACGAGGGTATTGCACTGTTTGGGCGCATTGAGCGTCTTCTTAATGCGGGTGAGTTCACGCTCCCTGCCGATGAATTCCACTTACTCGGTTCCTTCCGACTCGGTTTTGTCCGAGTTAATTATATCGCAGGAATTTGTTTACACTCGCGTTTACTCGGGCAAAACCGAGTCGGTTCTGTCCGAGTAAGTTTGAAGGCGGTTGAAGGCGCCCTATCTTGTTTGCGGCTGTTGGGTTAAATCGAACATTGGGACAGGCGTCTCGTTTTATGGGCGTGCGTGTGCGTGTCCTTTTGGCCCATAGGGGATGCTGACAGGTCGTTATTTGGGCCGCGGGTCACTTCGCCCGTACCGTGTTTCGTCATACGCTCATAGCGGAAGCCGATGCCACGGGGACGACGAAAGGCCCGGGCAACGGATGAACTGCAAGCCGAAAGGAGCGGTGAGGATGATGAAGCCCATGACGAAAAAGCTGCTGTTAGGAATTCCCACCGTGACGCTTTCGGCCGTGCTGGCGTGTTCGGTGGCCGGCTGTGGCGGTAGTGCTCCGAGCGGCTCGGCTGGCGGCTCGGGCGGCAGTGCCCCCGTAGAGAAGAAGGCCAAGGCCTATGAGTCGCAGACGGTCGAGGTGGCTGGCATAACCTATGAGTCGGTAGCCCACGGTACGTTCTATCGCGGCGACGCTAAGCTGCAGGACGGCTTTTACCTGCACGTCAAGATCACCAACAACAATGAAAAGAACAGGACGTTTAGCTCCTTTAACGTGCATGCTGCCCAGGGCGATCTTGAGGCAGGCGACCCGTTGTTTACTTCCGGCAAGGCGGCCGTGCTCGACTACGTTGCAAGCGAGGCTCCCGATGAGCTTCACGAGGGCATCGACCTTTCCAAGAGGCAAGATATCGGTCCGGGCGAGACCGTTGAGTATGTCTACTTCTGGGCGCCCAAAACGGCGTACTACGGGCCCATCACTGTCGAGTTCGTAGACGCTTACGCTCCCGCTAAGAATCATGAGGCCATGCACTTTGACACCACGGGGTGTGAGACTAAGGAGTTCAAGGCGGCCGGTGGCGTGGCCGATTCTGGCGAGAAGGCAGATCTGACCGGCATCGATTGCGCATCGTACAGTATCGAGGTCGCCGATGGGTACACGCTGGATTCGTCCAACGAAGAGCACGAAAAGGCAGACTTCTTCCATGACGAGACTGGAGGACGCCTGCACATCAGCATCTTCCCGCGCTCGCCGGAGGAAGAGGTTGCAAGCCTGGAGCAGATCTACGAAGGCAAGGAAACGACAACCGACCAGGTCGAGTACAACGGCATAACGTGGCTGCGCTTTACCGGTCCCGACAACGGTCATACGCTGTTTGCGACGGCTCCCGCAACGGGCGAGACCGTCCGCGTGTCGATCGGCTGGAAGATCGACTGGGATGCTGCCGTGCCCATGATGGAGGCGCTGAAGCTCAAGTAACGGATTGCGATTCCCACGTCAGGCGACTCAAGGGCTGGCTCCGAGTAATCGGGGCCAGCCCTTTTTGGTGTGCGAGCGCCAGACGAGCATTACATTTTGTGCTCAAGTTCGCTGGCGTGCGCAAACAGCAGGTCGTAAAGGTTGATATGGAGTCCGCGATAATCGGGACAGGCGCGTTCGAGTGTTGAGATGCAACTGTCGACATCGAACTGCGCGATCCACATCGTCTCACGCTCGAGTTGGGCGAGCCACGCCTCGATGTAATCCAGGCCCCTAAGGTTGGTATCGATTGGTTCGCTTAGCTGGTAATCGATATCGCAGGGGACCGTGTGGGCGGCAAAACGCGTATCGTAGCGGGACTTAAGATCACCGAGGCTGGCTAGGGTATCCCGGAGCGCAACATTGCGGATGGGCGGCATAGCGAGGACGATGCGTTTCCACGTGACGAGCGCATTGTCGATGCGGCAATCGAGTTCGGCTAGGTGGCTGTGCCAGAGCGCAACGGGGTCTTCAACGCAGAGCGCCTGGATAGCTTCTTCGGGCGTGGCATCGGCGAGGCCGAGCGTATAAGCGATCGATAGGGTGAGCTCGGCCATTTCCTGCTGACTGAGCGATGAGGATCCATTCATGCAGTACAGGCTGGCAACGTGTGCCATGGGCTGGGCGAAATTGTGCTGTGCCCGCATGGTGTTTCGACGTCCGACTTCCTGGATGTCGCTATTCATCAATGTCATCGTCCCACTTCTCTCCGTTCCAGCCGGGTGCCGTTTCGTCGTAGTCCCATTCCGTTGGGTCGAACGTGTATGTGCGGCCGGTGTCGTCGGTGAGGCAATAGCAGGTTTCCCCAGCGCTCTCTTGGGCCTGTTGATAGGTTTTTGAGAAGGCCATGAGCTCTTCGGTTGGTAGCGCTGCAACGTCAAAGGCGCTGCCCATCTCATCGAAACAATGGCAGATTGCCTCGACGATCTCTGTGTCGGGCACCTCGACGGAAAGCTCGTCCCTTGTCCGGTAGAACACTTCCTGAAGACGCGTTAAGGCATCCGCCGCATCGCAGATTTTCAAGCAAGAGGAAGGGGCAAGTTCCTTGGCAATCGCCACAACGGCGGGCGTTCCAAACTCGATTCGTTCGTTGTCCCGTAGGCAGAGTTCTCGATGCATTGCAAGATCGGCTGCCTCGCTCGCGGTAATCGTTATTCCTGCGGAGGCCAAGTGGCTATTGATTGTCGTACGTAGCGATTCTGCAGCGGATGAGCATATGGGGTTCAAGGGGCTTGTATCCATTAAAACCATCCTTTCGGTTGCGGTGGGTAATGCTTAATACCGCAACGAGAGAGGTGATACAAGACTGCAAATGACGAGGTAGATATGGTAATGTGACAACGAAATCAAGATGAATGTAATAGTGAATCGAAAGAAATCCGTGCCTGCGCGTTCATGACAGACATGCTTTTCATAATGACAGATATAGTTGACATACGTTGATGAATGCAATATATTTCTGTCATGTTGCAACGGATATCTGTCCATTACTACGAAAGGAACTCCATGCCGGGCAAAAAGAACCTACGCATGAAGGCGGCGCGCGCGGTGGCTGGCCTTTCGCAAGCCGACTTAGCCGAGGCGGTGGGCGTTACGCGTCAAACCATCGGCCTGATCGAGGCGGGCGGCTACAATCCCACGCTCAACCTGTGCGTGGCAATTTGCAAAGCGCTGCGCGTCACGTTGAACGACCTGTTTTGGGAAGACGAGATCGACGTCGACCCTAATGCTCTTTAGGAGTTCGCTATGAAATTTGAAGATTTAAAACTCGTGCAAAAGTGGCGTGAATATGCCGGCCCAAAGGATGAACGTCTGGAGGCTGAGAACGCGAAGATCTACAAGCTTGGTTTTGGGCTGCTTTCGTTTGGTATGTTGATGATCTTTTTCTACCAGTTTATAGCGCGACAGGTAGCGTGGGTTCACAGCGACGCCTGTGAAATGCCGCATGTCTTTGCAACGCCGTTTGAGGCCGCCATGTATGTGTGGCTTGTTCTCGTGATGCTAATCTGCGTGGTGCTGCAAACGCGGAAGGGCTATGTCGATACCAACCGTTTTGGACAGACTGAGCATCTTCCTGCCGGGTATTTCCTGCTTATCAGTGGTCTCAGTGGAGCTGTGAGCGCGCTTGTTGTCGCCGCGATGCGCTGCATCGCCGAGGCGCAGATCGTACCGCTCGAAAGCGTCTTTTGGTTGGCGAACCTGGCTACGGGCGTGTTCTGCGGTGCGACGATTTTCATAGCCACATTCGCCGTTCTGTGCGCATCGTTCTTCACGGCGAAAAAGCGCCGCGCCAAGCTCGAGGCAGAGTTCGACGACGCCGGCGACATCTAATGCGTAAGGGGCTGGCTCTGGGTTATCAGAGCCAGCCCCTTTTTGTTCGACGAACAGGGTCAGCGCCGCTCAAAAAGCGGCTGAGAGTTAGCGGGACCCATCCGTACCGGCTTCATCGGTGTCGCTACGCTCGAGTGCGGTGCGGCGGGCGCTGTAGGCGACGAGGCCGGCTCCGGCTGCGGCGAGTGCTGCTGCGGCTGCCGTCAGGGGGACGTTGCTGTCGCCCGTGCCAGCGAGCATGCCTGATTTACCGGAGCGCTTGCCGTTGCCGTGGTCTTTGCCGCTGCCAGAGCCGCTTCCGCCGGAGCCGTCGCCGCTCGAGCCGCCATCGCCGTCCACGGTCATCGGTGCGTCGTGGAGCCCCGTCGTATCCGCATTGCCACTTACGCCCACCAGCACCTCTGCGCGTTCGCATGCCGCGTCGGGAATGTGGAGCTCGTGCAGTACGGCGCCCAGTGCGGAGTTTGCGCCCGGGCGAATCTCCTCAAGCGTTACGGGGTCGAGTGCAACCAGGTCACGCGCCTTTGCGTAGAGCGTGACGCGTTTGCCCACCTCGTCGCTCCAGCTCTCCGGGATGGCAAAGTTCATGCGGAACTGTGCCGTGCAGCCCGGTGCCAGCACGGCGTTGCCGTTGTCGGCTACCAGCGGGTGTGCGGCAAAGCGCTCGCCCAGTGCCTCGAGTGTGTACTTCACATGTGCTATGTCGTTGGCCGATGCGTCCTCAGCAAGCTCAGGATCGTAGATCGATGCCATGCGTGCGTTCGCTCCGAACCCGATGGATGCGCTGGAGAACGGCTGGTTAGAGCCCTCTCGGTACAGATCGATCGTACCAGCGGTGAGCAGCGTGTTGCCGTCGTTTCGCACCGTGACCATGAAGGATTCGCCTGCCGCTCCGGGCACCACCGCGCCCGAGGTAGCTACCGCGCCTGTCGGCGTCGCGCACGCTACCAGGGGCACTTCGATGCCGTGCAGTTCTGCTTCGCTCTGCTCGGCGCTCACGATGTGCGTGGCGAGCGACGAGAGCATGCCGTCCGAGGTCAAAAACGTCGTTATCTGATCGATGGGGTGCTCCAACTCGCAGAGCACGAATGGCTCCGTGAACAGGTCGTCGATCAGGGTGCTGGCGAAGATGCGGAAATGTTTGCCCATTACCGCCACCGGCTCGCCATCTTCGTCGTAGGTTTGCCCCACTTTGCCGTCGGTGTTCTCTACGTACATCACGCACCGGCCGTTGTTGCTCGCGCTGAACGACGCCGGGCCACAGCCCACGGCGCCCACGGGCTCCGACGCAAATGCCGTCGCGCCTCGTGTCCAAGTAATATGCTGCAACTGCTCGTCGACGGTTGCCAAAAAGCCCGTGTGCTGCGGCCACGGCACCACGTGCGGCACCGAGGCGTCCGGCGACATGACACCCCAACCCGCGATGGACTGGCCGATCACGGCGTACGATGCGCAACCGCAGCCGTCTGCGGTTTCGTATGCAACGGGCACCACCATTTTGCCGTTGACGTTCTCGGGCACGCCCAGCTCGATGCTCGACGGTGCCTGCGGAAAGCGAAGAACCTGACGGAACGTGAGGCTGTCGCCCGACACATCCGACCACAGGGTAAAGCACTCCAGCGCGACCTCTGCCTCACTGCCCAGCGCCTTCTCGGCGGTGGCTCCGCGGCGGTGGAGATAGGCGCCCGACAGACGTCCGTCGACAAGCGTCTTGCCTACTGTGATACGCGGACATTGCAGGCAATGGTAGCCGTCCTCCTGCAGGCGGCCGCGCGAGATGCTGCGCCACGACGTGTGCGATACCACGCGAACTTCGCTATTACTTATGCGCAGGCGCACAACGGACAGTATGCCGGCTGTGCTTGCCGTATCGAAAAGGGTGTTGTCGCCAGCGGGACGTTCGCCCGAGACCAGCAGCACGTAGGCGTCTTGGTTTCCTCTCCCGTCCGTATATTCCACCACGTCGAAGTCGTAATCGAATATGCCGTTGCGCTCCACGTCGCCCTCGCCAAACCCAAGGGGGGAGTCGACCGGCATAGGTGCGGACCACGCGCCGTTTGCCTTCGTGTGTACCACCAGGCGCGAACGGCCATCCTCGCCGTAGCGCACCGAAGCGATACGGAACAGGCATTCCACGCCGGCTATCTCCGCAAACTTCATGTGGGCTTCGCTGAGCACGCCGGTGAAGAGTACGTTGTCGCTCGAGGGCTTTATACCGCCGCGCTCGTCCTCCGACACGCCGGCAGAATTGGCGTTCAGGTCCGCAATGGCGTTCGTCGCCTGCCCGATGTAGGTGTACTCATACAGCGGCGCGGCGTTTTCGTCATTCTCCATCAGAGCGTGGACGAAATGTTCGACCTGTCCCGTGTCATCGCTCTCTGCGTCCGCGTCGAGCTCAATGCGCGTGACCGTTTGCTCCCAATCGCGCACGACCGGCGCGACGTTTACGGCGGTGGCTGCAACTTCGGCGCATGCGAGCAGCTCGGCATTGGTGACGATGGTGGCTGACGCGATAAACTGCGGCACACCACCTGCCTCGGCATTGCTGGTCGCGCCAAAGCAGGCATCCAGCGTATACGGCGTGTCTCCGCCCAGTGCCAGCTCTGAGCGCTGGAGCACATACTGGTCGCCGTTGTTGACCGACATGTTCCACGAATCGAGAAGTGTGGGCCACGACCCCGACCAGGCCTTGGTGGTCCACTTGAACATGATGAACTGGAGTATCACGTCGACATCGACGTCGGCACCCACGCGCAGGCGCGGAAGCTGGTGGCCGTCCGCCTTCTCGTACCCAATGAACAGTGTGAGGGATGCAGCACCGCGCACGGCGGATGAGGCGACGCCTGCAACGCCGGCTCCAAAGGTGACGGCAAGCCCGATCTGGATGGTGAATGATCCCGATGTATTGGAATAGTCGAGCGAAATGTTTTTGAAGAACGCCGCACCGCTGCCGTGCGTGTGGGCGCCTACGGCGAGTGCCAGTTTCGCCAGCACCCAAGGGTTGACGTTTAGGAAAAACGGCACCGGGCCCAAGGTGAACTGCTCGGTCCAGTTGAGGTCGGTTTTTACTTGGAAGAGGGCCTTAATATTGCCAAACGCCGGATCGTTGTTATCGCCCCAAGTTTTGCCTACCCAGTCGTAGGCAAGCGATCCGTACACCTGTGTTGCGATATCCATCGTGAACAGCAGCGTGCAATGGTGACGAAGAAACTTGGTGTTTCTTGGGTCGGTGCCCGAGCCGGCGCTCATGCTCTTGTACTGATTCCACTTCCCCTTCATCTCGTCGAGGTAGCGGTTTGCCTGCTTGGCGCCCGACTCGCGCGGCGACTTCTTCCAGTATTCCGGATCCGGATTGCCCGAATCGTTCATGTAGCTGGCCGGTTTGTATCCTCCGCCAAACAACACGTACCCGGCAAACGAGAAATCGAAGAGGATCGGAAACGTGGGCATCCAGCAGGTGAACTTGTTGCCGCCGATACCGGGAAACGCCGCGGGGAAATCAAACGGAGTGACCTCTTGATCCATGGTGGTGGGGATGATGGTCGTCGAGCCCGATTCGGCCTTGGAAGCCGGTGCGGTGGCAACGCCCATGGGGGAGGAGAGCGTGTAGGTTTTACCCTGGTAGTCGAGCGCAAAGCGCAGCCTGCACCCTTCTTCCAGAAGGCCCGACGCCGCATCGAGGAACTTGTCTTCGAGCGTGAACGTCGCCAGATTATCCGCACCCGTTGCACTGGCCTTGACCTGGCCAATCTGCGTGACGGTTTCGGGCGAGCTGCCCACGGCGGGCATTACTTTGTTGATGCGCAGCGTTGCCTGCCCGCCCTGCGGCAGGTGGGCCTGGACGGTAAAAGCATGCGTGTCGGGCTGCGCATTCGCTGCATCGTCTTTGGGCATCGCCATGAACGTGGCGTCGGCGTACTGGATGTCCCATTCGTCAAACGTGAGCTGGCGAAAGTATGGCTCACCGTCGGAGAGCGGACGCGTGGGCGCAGTAATGGCGGTACCGCCCTGGATGCGTGCAAGGGGAATCTCGACATCGCGGTAGCCTGGCATGCTGATGGAGATGCCGCCGTTGAAGTCATACGCGTCAAGGAGCGTCGCCTCGTCCACGTAGCCTTCCGAAAGCGGGGCAACCTCAAAGATCGCCGTGCCTTCGTCATCAGTTGTGGCGGCGAGCTGTTTGCCCGCGGCATAGCGCGACGTCAGCGTGACCTGGGCGCCCGCGATGGGGTTCATCTTGTTGGCGACGTCGACCACCACCACGCCGAACATGGTGCGCGAGAGCACCAGGACCTTGAAGGGGTCTTCTTCGTCGGCATAGGCTTCGGTGGGCGCGAACGGCAGTATGAAGGCGTTTGAGCTGCCCGGCACGCGCGGCAACATAATGCTCGCCAGCGAGGACGCTCCGGCAACAAGTAACGAACGGCGATCAAGCATCTTGGGCTCCCATCCCGCAAATATCGGTGGAAATAATCAAATTATGCGAGAAGGTGTCCTGTCGCGGTAGTGCCGTTCGAGGGGCAAAATGTCCAAATGCGAATGCGGAAGCGCGGGAGCGCTGGGGTGCGTGTGGCGTGTTCGGCAGGCGGTCCGCTAGCGCAACATGTGGGCAACCAGCTCGGCGCGAGTTCCGATACCAAGCTTGGCATACACGCCGGACAGGCGGTTTTTAACGGTGCCTGGCGATACTTCCATATGGCGTGCGATTTCGGCGTTGGTCCATCCGCGGCAGGCGAGCATGGCCATGGTGAATTCCGTGGTGGTTAGATCGTCAGCCACATCCTCGCCCGAGTCGGGGTTGTGGATGCGTCGCCATCCGTAGCTAAAGCGGTACGTGATCTCGATGATGCGTGCGAAATCGTCGGGGTATTGCTGTTTTAGGCACGCCTCGATAAGTCCCTGCAAAAGGCCATGGTGCTCGCCGATGAGCTCGATAAGGCCGTCGGGGCGTGCGATGCTCCAAGCAGTTTCGAAATGCGTCTTTGCGGCGTCGACGTTTTTGAGGCTCATGCAGGCCATTGAGGCTGACAGATGCAGGAACAGCTCCGAGATGGGATAACTTTCCTGTTTCATGATCAGGGCGTTTTCCGCCATGCCCAGGCTACGGCCATATTCGCCTCGTAGGTACAGGGCATGCGCCATCACGTAACTGGCGAACAGGCGCAGGCCTTCGGGCAGATGTGCCGCAAGTGGATAAAACTCTTCGGCAGAATACGGGGAAGGCAGGTGCAACAGGACACTTGCGGCCGAGGCGAACAGAATGTGCATGGCGTGAACGGCGGGCGATTCCTCGTCAGCTGGCGTATCGAGGATGCCCGCAAGGCAACGGCGGGCATCGGCGATACGGTTGAGCGAAAGGCTGGCATATCCGCAGATAAAGCATGCGGAATAGCGCAGTGCGGGGTCGGTGGCGTCAAGATAGGGACGTGCCGTCTCGGCGGCGGGGGAGGACTGTCCGCGAAAGTACAGTGCTTCCGCCGTAGCGATGGTGCGTGAATCGGCGTCAATGATGCTTGCGACTGCAGCGTCAATCTGCCCTGGCGCAAAGGCGGTGCACATTAACGGCATGGGAACGCGCGAGCAGTCATCGCAGTCCATCTTCCATCTCCCAACAGCTGGCAACAATAGCAGCAATTGTACTCCTGCTGCTCGGGACTGGAATTTGTGGGTATCGCCTACGATTATGCCGAACGTATAAAGGGAGGTCCCCGGTATCTGCCGCGTGTGCTACGACCTGACCCCCAAGCCCGTCGGCACGGTGGAGTGGGAGTAAGCTTCTACTCTTTTGGGCGAATTGCACTGACAGAGAGGGGTCCCGCGCAAACGTGTGCGGGACCCCTTTCGTTTTACTGCTCGGTTTACACTGCGGTCCGTTTTGGAAGGGTCGCGAGCATGGTGGTCCCGTTCTTGGAACTTGCTTCGACCTCAACCGTGCCGCCGTGCAGCGCTGCAATCTCCCAAACAAGCGCTAGCCCGAGTCCTGCGCCGCCATATGCCCTGCTACGGGATTTATCCAGGCGAAAGAACGGCTGGAAGATGCTCTCACGGTACTGCTCGGGTATTCCCGGGCCCTGATCCTCGACTCGTAGGAACACGTGGCTGTTGTTATCGCAGATGGAGACGTTGACAGTCGAGCTGGGGCGGCTGTAACGGATGGCATTTTCGACCAGATTAAACACCAGCCGATAGAGGAGCGTGTCGCTTCCGATTATCAAAGCGCCTCCACTGCAATTGAGGACGATGTCTTTATGCTCGGCAAGCGGAGTGAGGTCGGTGAGGACTTCTTCGGACAGGGGGCCAAGCTCAATATCGTCCTCGCAGGGAACGCTGCGGAGCTCACTCATCTCAAGCAGCACCTTGGTCATTCGCGACATCCGCTCGGTTTGTTCTTGTAGCAGGCCGAGCAGCTCGGCTGTTTGAGGTTGCGATGTGGGGTGCTCGGAGACAGACAGTTCAATCTGCGCTTGCATAAGGGCGAGCGGGGTGCGCAGCTCGTGCGCGGCGTTGCCGGTAAACTGACGCTGCGCAGAGAACCCTTCGCCAAGACGGGCGATCATGTCGTTGAAAGAGGCGCTGCATCGTTGTAGCTCGGCGGGCACATCTTCGCTGAGTCTGATTTCGCTTAGGTTGTCAGGCTGCACGCGCTCTACCTGAGCGGCAAAAGCCCGCAGAGGTTTGAGCGCACGGCCGCTCGCAAAGTATGCCAGTACGCCGCCAAGTAGCGTGATTCCAGCCGTGATGCACCAGGCTGTCGCGCCAAAAGATTCCTGTGCGTCGTTTACAACGATCGTGACCTCGTCATCGAGGGCCCCCTTCGTTGGGTCAAATGCCTGAGGCGCATCTTCGCCGGCAGCGTTAAAGGCCGAGATGTCGCTGCCGATGGCATCCATGTAGCGCATGCCCGTATAGCCGACCAAACAGTTCGTTAGCACGCACGCCGCACACGTGAGCAGCGCCGTCATGATCGTTATGCGCCATTGCAGCGAAAGCCTCTTCATTCGCCATCCTCCATAACGTAGCCCTCTCCAATTCGATTGCGAATCGGGTCGTATCCCAAAGCGCCGCGCAACTTTTTTCGGAGCGACGAGATGTGAACGCGGGTTGCGTTGCTAAAGCTGTTTACGGTGCTATCCCAGACGTGTTCGATAAGCTCCTCTTGGCTTACCGGTCGCCCCTGATTAAGCATCAGGTATTCCAGGATTCCTGTTTCCTTGCGTGTAAGAGATAGGGCCTCACTGTCCACGGAGGCGATGCGCGCCTTGGTGTCAAAGCTGAGCTTTCCGCAGGTTAATACTATGTCGCTTTGTGCGAAGCGCCTGAGGGTAAGGCTGCGGATCCTTGCCGCAAGCTCGTCCAGATGAAACGGCTTGGTAAGGTAATCGTTGGCGCCGGCATCGAGTCCAGCGACTTTATCGGATACTTCGCCACGCGCGGACAGAATCAGTACCTTGGTCTCGCAGTCGGTTTTCCTAAGTTCCCTGAGCACGGTCATGCCGTCGATACGGGGAAGATTGAGGTCGAGCACCACGAGGTCAAAGACTTCGATGCCCAGCAGGTCGAGTGCCTCCTGCCCATCATGGCAACAGTCGACGCTGTATGCCAGGTTTCGCAAGCTGCGTGCGATTGTGTCGCACAGTGCTCGCTCGTCTTCGACGATCAAAATATGCATAACAGTCTCCTTGCACATTCCAAATCGCGCTTAACACGGATTTTATGGTCGATATGGTCCAATGGTCGCGTAACGAAAGGAGTGGTCAGGTTGTTCAAAGCGGTAAAACCCGTGGTACAGGTCGCTTTGTTGATCGTCGGAATTGCCATGGTGTGCTTTGGCGTTATGCGTGGCGAGGCGGATGCCGTGCTGGCCAAAGCGATTAGGCTGTGCTTGGAGTGTATCGGAATTGGATAAAAGAGAAAACACTGCGTCGCATGTTTTGGCCCGATTTCGCGGATTCATTCAAGCGGCGGCGACGCTCGTCACCAACATTCACCTGCCAAACTTTGCCAAAGGCAGCATCTATCAGGGTGCGGGAAAAACAGTCTGCGTACCTGGGCTTAACTGCTATTCGTGCCCCGCGGCATCGGGTGCGTGCCCCATCGGGTCGTTCCAGTCGGTGGTGGGTTCATCTAAGTTCAACTTTTCTTACTACGTTACCGGTACGCTCATTTTGCTCGGCGTGCTGCTGGGACGCTTTGTATGCGGCTTTCTGTGCCCGTTTGGCTGGCTGCAGGAGCTGCTTCACAGGATTCCTGGCAAAAAGCTTTCGACAAAAAGGCTCAAGGCGCTTACGTATATCAAATACGTTGTGCTGCTGTTTGCCGTGGTAGTGCTGCCCGTGCTGGTGGTCAACGATGTGGGGATGGGCGATCCGTTCTTTTGCAAATACGTCTGTCCGCAGGGTGTGCTCGAGGGCGCCATTCCGCTGGCCATTGCCAACGCCGGCATTCGATCTGCACTGGGGCAGCTCTTTACCTGGAAACTTGTCGTTCTCATTGTCGTAGTGGTGCTGAGCGTTTTGTTCTATCGCCCCTTCTGCAAATGGATTTGTCCGCTCGGCGCATTCTATGCGCTCATGAATAAGGTGTCCCTACTGGGGATTCGGGTCGATGCATGCAAATGCATCTCGTGCGGCAAGTGTTCAAAGGTTTGTCAGATGGACGTTGACGTGACCCGCGCACCCAATCATGCCGAATGTATCCGGTGCGGAAAGTGCATCGGGGCCTGTCCCGTCGATGCCATCAGCTATCGCTATGGCTTGGATGTGTCGGCGGAAAAGCTCCCCCTGACCGCCGATAAAAAGTAAAACAAGCTTCGACAAAACGGAGGAATGACCATGAAGCTTTCTAAGATTGCGGCCCTGTTTATGGTGCCGGTGCTGGCCTTGTGTCTTGTGGCGTGTTCGGCGCCCAGTGGCAACGCGAGCGAATCTACGGGCTCCGATCCAAAGATCGCGGAGCTCATTGCGCAAGAGCCGGCCAACGCCGACGAGGCCGCCGAGCTGTATGCGAAGCTCATGCAAAAAGAGAACGATATCCTTTCGAGCGATAATGCGCTGTGGGAAAAGGTATTCAATGCGGCAAATAAAGAGTCGACAATGATTGAGGACGGCAGCAATTACGGCGATTTCCTGCTCAAGACCATCGACGGCGCCAAAGACGAGTTTACGGCAGATGAGCTTAAGACGCTCAAGGCCGGCGCGCAGCAGATCAAGGAGATCGAGGACAAGCTTGAGAGCCTGGAAAAGAAGTTTCCCGGCTGTGGAAACACGCCGAGCGCAGGCGAGAGCGTTGACGCTTCGGCCGCTGGCATGACGGCTGGCACCAATGCTTCGAGCGAGGCGACGAAGTTTCCCAGCTTTACGGGCAAAGACTTGGACGGCAACGATGTGAGCAGCGACGAGCTGTTCTCTAAGAACAAGGTCACCGTCATGAACTTCTGGTTTACCACTTGCAAGCCGTGCGTGGGCGAGCTGGGCGATCTTGAGAATCTGAATAAGGAGCTTGCCGAGAAGGGCGGCCAGGTCGTGGGCGTCAATTCCTTTACGCTCGATGGCAACAAGGGCGAGATTGCAGATGCCAAGGACGTGCTGAGCAAGAAGGGCGTGACGTATAAGAACATCTGGTTCAAGTCGGATAGCGAGGCCGGCAAGTTTACGTCAAATCTGTTCTCGTTCCCGACAACCTACGTTATCGACCAGAACGGCAACATCGTAGGGGAGCCCATCGTGGGTGCCATCAGCTCTTCCGAGCAGCGCGCAGCGCTCGATAAGCTTATCGACCAGGCGCTGGCGAATAGCGGGCAATAATGTGACAAAGGACTGTCCCTTTGTCACATTGTCGATGTTGTGTGCGGGACGGTGCGCTGCGTGGCGTGCCGTCCCGTTCGCTTTTTGGCCCTGTTCGTTACATTCCTCACTGGTGTCGGCAAAAAATGGGAATAGAGTAGGACAAACGCGTCGAATACGAACGGCGGGGGAGAGCGGGCGAGTACACCCGCGCGGGAGAGGTGGCCGTCCATGCTGGAGCTCAAAGATATTTGCAAAAGGTATGTCACGCAGTCGTTTACGCAGGTGGCGCTCGATAACGTGAGCTTGGCCTTTCGCGATAACGAGTTTGTGGCCATCCTGGGCCCTTCGGGCTCGGGCAAAACTACGATGCTCAACGTCATTGGCGGACTGGATCATTTCGATTCCGGCGATCTGTTCATCGACGGTATTTCGACCAAGGACTTCCGCGACCGCGATTGGGACGCCTACCGAAACAACCGCATCGGCTTCGTCTTCCAGAGCTATAACCTCATTCCGCACCAGACTATCTTGGAAAACGTGGAGTTGGCGCTTACGCTTACGGGCGTGGGACATGCCGAACGTCGCCAGCGTGCGCGCAAGGCGCTCGAGGCAGTCGGTCTGGGCGAGCATGTGAACAAGCGCCCGAGCCAGCTTTCGGGCGGACAGATGCAGCGCGTGGCCATTGCCCGTGCTCTGATCAACGACCCCGAGATCGTGCTGGCAGACGAGCCGACCGGCGCCCTGGACTCGACAACGTCCGTACAGGTCATGGACTTGCTCAAGGAGGTTGCGCGCGATCGCCTGGTCATCATGGTCACACACAATCCCGAGCTGGCGTACCAGTACGCCACACGCATCGTTAACCTGGCAGACGGCAAAATCACCGATGATTCCGACTCCTTCGATGTCGCTGAGGCTATGCGTCGTGAGGCAAAGCCTACGCGCAAAACCTCGATGAGCTTTGTGACGGCTTTGGGGCTTTCGGCACGCAATCTCATGACCAAGAAAGGCCGTACGGCCATGACGGCCTTTGCGGGCTCGATTGGCATTATCGGCATCGCGGCGATTCTGGCGCTCTCCAACGGTGTGAACAACTACATCAAAAAGGTCGAGGAGGATACGCTGTCGAGCTATCCGCTTACCATCTCCAAGCAGGATTACGACCTGTCGTCCATGATGGGCGGGCAGGCGACTGCCGATGACGATACGTCTAAGAGTGGGGATTCGTCCGATGACAGCCCCCGCGCGAGAGCTAAGGGAACCGATAAGATCCCTGTGGTCACAGCCGTAAAGGATATGTTTGCGAGCGTTAAGTCCAACGATATGACGAGCTTTAAGGCGTGGCTAGATGACGGGGGCGACGGCATCGACAAAGAGATCAACGCCATTCAGTACAGCTACGGCGTGACGCCAGTTGTGTATCGCGCGGGCAAGGGAGACGAGAAGCCCGTGCGCCTGGTGCCCAATGCGATGACCGAGGCTATGAGCGGCGGCGCGAGTTCGGCGGCGATGGCGGGCATGGATTCCATGGGAAGCTCGGTCTTTAACGAGATGATCGACGACCAGAGCCTGCTCGACAGTCAGTACGATGTCATCGCCGGTCATTGGCCTACGTCTGCCAACGAGGCCGTGATGGTGCTTTCGAGCCGTGGCACGGTGGGCGACTACACGCTCTACAGCATCGGCGCGCTGGATATCAATGAGCTTAACGACCTGGTCAACAGCGCCATGACGGCCGATGGCGAGATCAAAACGCCGCAGACCGGTGCCGACTTTACCTACGACGATGCGCTGTCTACGACGTTTAAGGTGTTGTCGCCGGCCGATGCGTACCGCAAAAACGATGAGACCGGTATGTGGACCGATATGTCTGGTGACGCCGACTTTATGGCTGCCAAGGTTGCCGACGGTATTGACGTGCGCATTGTGGGCGTGGTGCAGCCCAACGAGACTGCCAATGCGAGTGCGTTGACTCCGGGTATTGCCTACACGCATGCACTGACTCGCCAGCTTATGGACTGTGCGGCCGATTCGCAGATCGTGCAGGAGCAGCTTGCTCATCCCGAGACAGATGTCTTTACCGGCAAAACGTTTGACGAGCTGCAAGGCGAGGCCAAGCAGGGCGTGGACCTTGGCAGCATGTTCAGCGTTGACGAGGCGGCGCTCAAGAGCGCGTTCTCGTTCGATGCGTCTGCACTTTCGGGTGCGGCCGGTGGCATGGATCTTTCGGGTATCGATTTGTCGGGTCTGGATATCGACCTTTCGGGCGTGGGCAAGGATATCGACTTCAGCGACATCATGGCCAAGGCGCCGACTCCCGATTTCTCGGGCGTCTTTGATGGCTTGGAGCTTACGCCCGAGCAAATGCAGCAGGTGGGAACGCTTGCTAACCAGCTGTTTGAGGGCTTTATGCAGTCTGATCAGTTTAAGGCGCTGACGCCCGAGGACCTTAAGGACGCGTCGAAGCTCGCTGCTGCGTTCTCGGCGTATCTTGAGAACGATGCCACGGCACAGCAATGCCTGGCGCAGCTCAAGGCGCTAGGCGGCGATGCCTTGGCCGAGCGTCTACAGCAGGCGATGACCGACTATGTGCAAAAGCAACTGGCTCCGTATCTGCAGCAGGCTATGGATCAGGTGACGAAGACAATCAGCGATCAGATTGCGGCGACGGTGTCAGCTCAGCTCAAGGCAGGCGCGGCAGGGCTCATGGGCCAGATGGCGACGCAGGTGTCATCGAGTTTTGCCAACCTGGCGAGCGCTATGCGTGTGGATACGAGCGCCTTTGCGCGTGCCATCCATTTCAACATGGACGCCGAAGATCTGAGCTCGCTCATGATGAGCTATGCCAAGGCTTCGAAGCTCACCTACGATAACAATCTGACCACGTTGGGCTATGCGGATGAGGCAGACCCCATCTCGGTTAAGATTTTCCCGCGCGACTTTGAGGCCAAGGAGCGCGTGCTCGACCATATCGATGCGTACAACAAGCAGGTCAAAGCCGCCGGCCACGACGAACAGGCCATCTCGTACACCGACTACATGGGCATCATCATGGGCTCGGTGACCGATATCGTGAACACCATCAGCTTGGTGCTCATCGCGTTTGTAAGCATTAGCCTGGTGGTGAGCTCTATCATGATCGGAATCATCACTTATATCAGCGTGCTGGAGCGCAAAAAGGAGATCGGCATCCTGCGCGCAATCGGTGCGTCGAAGCGCAACGTGGCCAACGTGTTTAATGCCGAGACCTTTATCGAAGGTCTTATCGCTGGTGTTTTTGCCATCGTTGTCGTGGTGCTCGTGAGCTTCCCGGTCAATGCTTGGGCTCTTGCGACCAAGCAAGTACCCAACCTGATGAGCCTTCCCGTGCAAGATGCACTGGTGCTCATCGCGATCTCGGTGGTGCTGACGGTCGTCGCCGGCCTGCTGCCAGCCCGCAGCGCATCCAAGAAAGACCCCGTGGAGGCCCTGCGCTCCGAATAGTGTGGCAAAGGGACTGCTCCTTTTGTCGCATTGGGCGGCTTGCAAATCGAAGTTGAATGGTTTTCCCGAGAAGTGAACGACCTATTTTGGACCCCCAGAGCATCCGCATTTTTCGACGTTAAAACCGCAGGATTTGAATGGCAAAACCGCAGGAAATAGCCTTCCAAAAGTGTCGATGCTTCGGGGGTCCGATTTCACTCGTTCACTTCTCGGGAAAAGCATTCACCTTCAATATGATGACGCTGCTTGCGTGTGACAACCGGAGTGTAAGCCCCTAGCTTTTCTTTGCGGAGAGCATGAGGCTGATTTTCGGGTGGGTGTATTCGTCGAACTCATCCTCGGGATCGGTGTCAAAGGTGTAGTACGACTTAATGGAGTCGTCCTCTGTCTTGAGGCTGATTCCTTCGTACGGGGAGCCGGCCAAAAACGCCTGCTTAAATTCATCTGATAGGCTGCATGTTGTAAGGAGGCTTGGAGTTGCAACAGAAATATCCAGCCCGTTGAGCGGTTCGCAGAGCGTTGCGATATCTTGCTCGACGCGTGCGAGGTTGTCCGCAAGACTTGCCTTGGGATCGATTTGACTGGTGTAGTCGACGTCCGCGAGCATGCCGTCCGCATCAAAAGTAAGGTAGACATAGGCGGCCTGCGCGGCGAGCACGCCGGCAACCTCTGCGGAACGGTCTTTGTTGGTTTGGGCTACTGCGAGCCTGTTCTGCAGCTCTTTCCACTGCTTGCCCTGCATTCCAAAGCGTGGTGCCAGCGCACAGTAGCAAAAGATGGCGAGCTCGATCGCGGTGAGCGCAATGGCCGTATAAATTCCCGCCGGCTGGAACTCCTTTTGGTGAAACGCAATATCGTTGATCATTTGAAGCGACAGCATCAACAGACATGCTACGAACGCCATGACGAGCGCGGCTGCTGCGATCTTGGGGTACGTGCAGTACAACTGGATGCGTTTTGCTTCCTGTTCGCTGAGCTGCTGCATGGGGTCCTCGACTCTCACCGCTTCTGTCCGTGACACACGTGTGTCCTTGAGTATAAATGAGCAATAGGGCGCTCGTTCTTTACGTCCGATGACTGGAGAATGTGACAAAGGGATGAATAGCAAGAAAGGGGGCCGCCGCGTGACGGTCCCCTTTGCTTTTGGGCGCTATGACGCAGCTTCGAGAATGCTACGACGTGGCCGTGCTGAGGTGCATGGCTTGTTGTGCGGGCCTGCAGTAGGCGAGTGCGCCGGCCATGAGCAGGGCCGTTGTGCTAAAGCTCACCGGATAGGCAAGCATGACGGTGGCAAACGTGGGGTGTGCCGGAAAGACGACCAGAGCCCAAAAGAAGCGCGTGCCGCACACGCCGATTGCCGTGAGCGCCGAAGGCAGCGCCGAGATGCCAAATCCTCGCAGGTAACCGGACATGTTCTCGTACACCATGCTAAACACGTAGGCGGGGAAGAGTGTGCATACGCGCACATAGGCGATATCGAGAACCTCGGCATCCGAGCTGAAGAGCGTCAAAATGGTGCGTCCCTGCCATACGACCAACACGATCATGGCGACGGTGATGATTGCGTCTTCGATAAGGGCGACCTTGAGCACCTTTTTGCAACGCTCAAGATTGCCCGCGCCGCTGTTTTGCCCCACGAACGTGGTGCATGCCTGACTAAACGAGTTGAGCAGGCTGTAGCAGACAAACTCCAGTGCAAGTGCGGCAGACGATGCAGCCACGACCTGTGCGCCCAGGCTGTTAATGCAGGTTTGGATGAGAATGTTTGCCAGTGAAAAGACGCTGCCTTGGATGCCTGCGGGAAGTCCGATGCGAACGATTTTGGTGACCGATTCGCGGTCGATGCGCAGGCGTCTGGGATCGATGCGAATGGCCTCGTCCGCTTTGAGAAGGCGCGTGAAGAGAAAACCGGAGCTTACGATGTAGCACAGCACGGTGGCCAGCGCCACGCCAGCAGCGCCCCAGCCCAAGAATGCTACGAAGATGCCGTCGAGTACGATGTTGAGGGCCGCCGAGATGGCAAGTGCCATAAGCGGCATGCGCGTTACGCCAACGCTTCGAAATACGGCGGCTTCAAAGTTAAATAGCAGGATTGCCGGGATGCCCAGCAGATACACGCGCAGGTAGATTAGGGCATCGTTAAAGATCTCGGGCGGCACGCTTAAGGATTGCAAAACCGGTCGACTCACGATTTCCATCAGGATGGTCACAGCGACGCCGAGGAGCGCGAGGACGACGGCGGTGTGCGCACAGCGATTCGCGCGATCTCGATTGCCGGCACCTATGGCATGCGCGATCGTGACGTTCGCGCCCAAAGAGAGGCCGACAAACAGCATGATGAGCAGGGTCGCAATGGGTGTGGTCGAGCCTACGGCAGCCATGCCCAACGTTCCGCCGTCGGGTGAGAAGTGTCCAATCATCAAGGTGTCGATGAGATTCGAAAGCTGCTCGAGAATGCCGGTGATGGCGACAGGTAATGCGAACAACGGGATATCGCGCCACAGCGAACCGTGAAGGATGTCGATGTTGGTGTTCGATTGTGCCATAAGAGTTTGCTTCTAACCTTTCGTATTTATTTCTGGCCCTCGACGTCGGGGTGCCAAGTGTTGTAGAACGCGAGCTTCTCGGCCGTGCGCTCGTAGAAGGGCTTGCCGTGATCGAGGGTGGCCATCTGCGCCATATCCTCGTCGGTGAGCTCGAAGTCGAAGATGTCGATGTTGTCGTTGATGTGCGACGGCGTCTTAGAACCGGGGATCACGACATTGCCCTGCTGGACATGCCAACGCATGATGACCTGAGCCGGGGCCTTGCCGCACTTAGCCGCAAGCTCGCGAACGACGGGTTCCTCGAGGATGACCTTGTTGTCGCGGCCGCCCAGCGGATACCAGGCCTGAAGCACGATGCTGTATTTGTCCAGCAGCGCCTTGAGCTCGGTCTGCGGGAAGTAGGGGTGGCACTCCACCTGGATAAGCGCGGGCATAACCTCGCAGTGGGCGAGCAGATTCTCGATCTCGGACTGATTGAAGTTGGAGATGCCGATGGAGCGCAGCTTGCCTGCCTTGTAAGCGGCCTCGAGCTTAGCGTAGCCGGCAACATAATCGCCGGCGGGCTGGTGCAGGATCATGAGGTCGATGTAGTCGCAGCCCAGGCGCTCAAGCGTTTCGTCCACTGCGGTGTCGGACTCATAGAAGCAGGGCCACAGCTTGGTCTCGAGGAAAATCTGATCGCGGGAGCGGTCGGAATCGCGCATACCGCGGCCCACGGCGCGCTCGTTGACGTAGGCGTTGGCCGTATCGATAAGCTCGTAGCCGTGGTCAAGGGCATAGGTCACGGACGGCTGCGCATCGTCGGGCGAAAGCAGGTACGTGCCCAGGCCCACCTGCGGCATCTTGACGTCGTTGTTGAGGGTGATGTAGTCCATGGTTGTTCCTTTCTAGTGATTGTCTAATGCGTTGAAAGCCTCATCGTCCACGGGCTCGAGCCACTCGTTGCTGGTGTCCTCGCCGGGGAACTCGAAGGCCAGATGGCTAAACCAGCAGTCGGCCACGGCGCCGTGCCAGTGCTTGACGTTTGCCGGGATCTCGACGATGTCTCCGGGATGCAGACGCTGTGCGGGCTTGCCCTCTTCCTGGTACCAGCCCTCGCCCTCAACGCAGACCAGCACCTGACCGCCACCATTGCTTGCGTGGTGGATATGCCAGTTGTTGCGACAGCCCGGCTCAAACGTCACGTTATGGATGGGTAGGTAGTCGTCGGTGCCCGTGAGCGCCTTAAGATAGCTCTGGCCGATGAAATACTTGCCAAAGGCCACGTTGGGCTCGCCGAGTCCAAAGAAGCCGCCGTGACCGTCGGTGCGTGCGGCATCGTCGGCGTAGACCTCCTTGGCCATGTTGAAGGCCGCCCAGGCGTTGGGCCAACCGGCATAGAAGGCGACGTGGGTGAGCAGCTCCGCCATTTCCTCGCGCGTTACGCCGTTAGCGCGTGCGCTAGCCAGGTGATACTTAAGCGAGCTGTCCGTAATGCCCTTGCCGATCAGGGCGCTCACGGTCACGATGCTGCGCAGCCTGAGCGGCATCTGAGCCTCGCGGCTCCATACTTCACCAAAGAGAACGTCGTCGTTGAGGTGCGCGAACTCGGGGCCGAACTCGCCCAGTGCATCGTGGCCTGCTGTCTGTTTTACGGTCATGGGTTACTCCTTCGCTTTGCATTCCTGCTGCAATATGTAGATGAGGTAATCGAGGGTTTCGAGCTTGCGCTGCTCGGCGTGGACACGATCGAGCAAGTCGCGGCGGTAGGTTTTAAGGCGGCAGATGCGGGCGCATGTGCTTGGCAGCTCCGAGAGCTCGCCGATGAGCGCGTCGCAGCAGCCGGCGTCACGTAGGTTGGCGATGGTCTTTTCGTCCATGGCGTGGCCTAGCGGCTCGTCTTGACCTTGGTGGTGCCGGCGAGTGCCTTCTCGCCCGGGCGACCCTTGGGCCCCACGAGTGCATGCGGCTGATAGAGCTCCTCCAGGAAGTCGACCTCGGCGGGGGAGAGCGTCAAGTCGAGCGCTGCTACGGCGTCATCGACGCGCTCCGGCTTGGAGCAGCCCACGATGGGGGCCTCGACGCCGCGTGCCCAGTGCCACGCGAGCGCCACCTGCGACATCGGAACGCCGTGGTCAGCTGCGACCTTGGCCGCGCGCTCAACGATGGGCATATCGATGGCGCGGTCGTGGTCGTACTTGTTGACCATGGTCTTGTCGGTGGTGCTGCGGGTGCTGGTGCTCTCCCAGGTGGGACGGCACAGGTGGCCGGATGCCATGGGGCTGTACGGCGTGATTGCCATGTCGTACTGGCGGCACACGGGGATCATCTCGCGCTCGTCCTCACGATAGAGCAGGTTGTAGTGGCACTGCATGCTCGTGAACTTGGTCCAGCCGTTTTGCTCGGCGATAATCTGCAGGTTATGCAGCTGGTAGGCGTACATAGCGCTGGCGCCGAGCGCGCGGACCTTGCCCTCGCGTACCAGGCTGTCGAGGGCCTCCATGGTTTCCTCCATGGGCACGTCGTAATCGAAGCGGTGGATGATGTAGAGATCCAGGTAGTCGGTGCCCAGACGCTTGAGCGAGCCTTCGATTTCGCGCTTGATGGCTGCGGCGGAAAGGCCGCCTTCGTTAAAGTGGACCTTGCTGGCAAGGACGACGTCCTCGCGTGCGATGCCCAGGTCGCGCAGTGCGGCACCGATGTACTCCTCGCTCGTGCCAAAGCTGTAGCAGTTGGCGGTGTCGATAAAGTTGACGCCTGCGTCGATTGCGCGCTTGATGACGGCGCGGGTCTCGTCGGGGCCGATGGTCCACTGATGGAAGTCGGGGCTGGGCTCGCCAAAGCTCATACCGCCCAGGCAGAGCTTGGAGATCTTGATATTGGAATGTCCGAGGGTGGTGTATTGCATAACGCTCTCCATCTTCTCTAGGGGATGGTTATAGCGTATGGCGGTGCGCTGGGAATGTATATTGCCTATAAAGACTAGCTGGATATACGAAATTCGAATGATAGACTGTGAGATGATACAAGCGAATCTGGAGGCTGTAATGGAGCTGCGAACTCTACGCTATTTTTTGGCGGTGGCGCGCGAGGAGAACATGACCGAGGCGGCCAATGTGCTGCACGTGACGCAGCCCACGTTGTCGCGCCAGATTGCCGACTTGGAGCGCGAACTGGGCGTCGAGTTGTTTGAGCGGACCAATCGGTCATGCGTGCTCACGGGGGACGGCATGCGCCTACGCCAACGCGCCGAGGAAATTCTGGCGCTGGTGGAGCAGACCGAATCCGAGATGAGTGACCAGGAGCTTGGCATTGCCGGCAACATACGCATCGGCGCGGGAGAAACGCAGGCTATGCGCTATGTGCTGGATACGTTTGCTGCGCTGCACCGTGATTATCCAGCTGTGACGATTGAGCTCTATACGGGTAATGCCGACGCTGCCGAGGAACGCTTGGAGCGAGGCCTGCTGGACTTTGCCCTGCTGCTGGAGCCGGTCAACCTAGACAAATACGAGTGGATTCGCATGCCGCAGGTCGACCGCGTGGGCGTTGCCGTGGCAAGCGATGGTCCGTGGGGGTCGCTCGATGTGCTGACTCCTGCGGATTTGGCTGTGATGCCGTTGTTGCTGAGTTCGCGCACATCGAATAAGGCAATCGATTTGGTGGCGTGGTCGGATGGGATGCTCGACCCCGAGGCGCTCAACGTGGTGGGGCATTTCGACCTGATTGGCAACGCGTCGCATCTCATCCGCTCGGGGGCGGCGTGCGCCATGGGTATCGATCATCTGCTGCAAGTTGATGCGAGTTCTGATATACGATTTGTACCGCTCGAGCCGGCTATCGAGATCGCGTCATTCCTGGTATGGAAAAAGTATCGCCTGCGTTCGCGTGCCTGCGAAGAGCTATTGAACCGTCTAAACATGTGACAAAGGGACAGCCCCTTTGTCACATTGATCTGAAAGTTGATGTTGATGATCCTATCGCTGGCCCCCATGGAGGGGATTACCGGGCATGTGTTCCGTCGTGTGCACGCGGAGTGCTTCGGCGCACTCGACTGCTACTACACGCCGTTTTTACCGCCTCCGCGGGTGGGCAACCGCTTTGGCGGCAAGGCGTTTAAGGAGGTCGATCCGGCCAACAATCAGGGGCTCAACGTGGTGCCTCAGCTTATGTCCAAGAACGCGGACGAGTTTGTATGGGCAGCTCAGGTGCTCGCCGATATGGGCTATAACGAGGTCAACCTCAACTTGGGGTGTCCCTCGGGAACGGTCGTTGCTAAGGGCAAGGGCTCGGGTTTCTTGCGCAATCTGGATGAGCTCGAGGTGTTCTTGGGCGACATATGCGAACGCTCGCCGTTGCCGGTGTCGGTCAAGACCAGGCTGGGGCTCGAGGACGATGATGAATACGAGCGCGTGCTCGACCTCTATTGCCGCATGCCACTGGCAGAACTGATCGTGCATCCGCGTGTGCAAAAGGATCGTTACACGGGTTCGCCGCGCAAAGCGTTTTATGGCGAGACGCTGAAACGGGCACCGTTTCCCGTGGCATACAACGGCGACATCTTTGATCTTGAGGACATGGATGCGCTGGTGGAGGCCTATCCCGGCACGCGCCACGTGATGCTGGGGCGCGGCTTACTTGCGAATCCTGCACTGGCCCGCATGGTCAAGGGCGGCCCTGCTGCCACGGCCGCCGAGCTGCAGCGCTTCCACGACACGCTGTTCGCGGCGTATGCAGAAGAGATTGGCGGCAACGCAGTCTTTCGCATGAAGGAGTGGTGGTTTTACGCCAAATGTGCCTTCGCCGACCCCGCCACCGTTCACAAGCTGGTGCGCAAGACCAAAAAGGTCGACGAATACCGAGCCACCGTCGAGCGCGTCTTCCGCGAACAACCCCTCGCGCCCACAGCCCGCTTCCACAACTAGCTAGTCATTGCTATCTGACGGCCTGGACGGCAAGTGCTTCTATTACGCGCTCGGCACCGGCGTCGATCAGAATGCTGCGATTGGCGATTTCTGTCGGAGCGACTGCCTCGCCAAGGTTGACGCATGCATACATGGCGCGCTCGTTTTTGGCTGTCATCTGCCAAAACGGATACTTGATGATGACGGGCGTGTTACCGCCCACGCCAAGCTCTAAGAACAGAACGCGCATATTGCTGTGACGGCGCAAAAAGTCCTGGTAGCGATCGGCTGCGGCATACCATCCCTTATCCTGCACAAACGTGTCGTCGGCGCGTAGGTTCATCGTAAGCGGGGCGCCGCAGTGAGGACAATGGGGCACGAGCACGGACGGGATGCGCAGGTCCTGTTGGGCGGCAACCATGCTGCGCACGAGTTCTTCGTTATCCCATGTTTCCTGACAGCAGGGCTTGCTGCACTGGAACAGCCCGTAGTCGCCCTGCGTGTAAAAGAGCCGCTGCTTATCAAAGCCGGCGCGCTGGAAACAATGGTCTACGTTCGTGGTCAGCACAAAGTAGTCGCGGTCGCACACCAGATCCAAGAGCTGATCGTAGACCGGCCTGGGTATGGGGTCGTATCGGTTGCACATGATGTAGCGGCTCCAAAACGCCCAGTACTCCTCGAGCGAATCATAGGGATAGAAGCCACCGGAATACATGTCGGCAAAGCCGTAGCGTGCGGCAAAGTCGCCAAAGAGCTCATCGAATCGCTCGCCCGAATAGGTGTATCCGGCGGCGGTCGAGAGTCCTGCTCCGGCACCGATTACCACGGCGTCAGATGCATCGAGTGCAGCTCGGAGCTTATCGATTTGTTTGGAGAAGGCTGCGGTAGATTGCCTCGTCAGACGCGAGAAAAACATTGAAGATCACCTTAAGGTTGGGGTCGTTATGGTCTAGATGATGACGAACGGTATCGATGGCCACGCGCGCGGCGGCATCTTGCGGATAACCAAACACGCCCGTCGAGATGCAGCAGAATGCAAGCGTGCCGAGTCCTCGGCGTGTCGCTTCTTCCAGGCAGCTGGTGTAGCAGCGGCGTAGCAGCAATTCCTCGCGCGGGCCAGGCTTATGGCTGGGCACGATGGGGCCGACGGTGTGGAAAACGTAGCTGCTGGGCAGGTTGAACGCCGGTGTGACCTTGACACGCGCCGTTGGTTCCTCGTGCCCCTGCTCGTCCATGAGATTGGCGCACGCCAAACGCAGCTGCATGCCGGCGTAGGTGTGGATGGCGTTGTCGATGCAGCTATGCCCTGGCACAAAGCAGCCGAGCATTTGGCTGTTGGCTGCATTGACGATGGCATCGGTCTTAAGCAGCGTAATGTCGCCGCGCCAGATGACAACGCGATCACGGTAGGGGAGCGTGCTGGCATCGGTCGCTCCGCCGCGCTCAAGAAGGCGTTGCTGCAAGTAGGTGTCTTGTATGTCGAGCGTCTCGGCCGCAAGCGCCTCGGGCGGGCGTACGTTCATAAGGGCTCGAAGTAAATCGCGCTGCTCGCTGGCTTCGGCAGGTACAGCAATGCTGCGCCCGTCTGGTCGCTTATCGAGCAATGCCTTGATAAGCCAAACACGGCGCTCTGCCTGATTCATGGCCGACCTCCTGTTCGATTGAGATGGTTTCATTCGACAATAGTGTGCGGCCTAACTCGTTTCTTCAAAAGAAGGCACAAAAAGGTAAGCGCCGTGGAGCGATATGCCCCACGGCGCTCAATTTGCAGAAGCCCGCCGCTGTTAGGAGTTTCGCACGAGCTGCTGATAGTCGGTGCCCCATTCCACTAGGGAATCGATGATGGGCATAAGGCTGTGGCCCAGCTTGCTGAGTGCGTATTCGGTGCGGATGGGTGTCTCGGGGATGACGGTACGCGTGATGAGGCCCGCGGCATCCATTTCCTTGAGGTTGGACGAGAGCACCTTTTGGCTAATGCCCGGGATAGCGCGATGCAGCGCGTTGAAGCCCATGGGATGGTCTATGAGCTGTTGGATGATATAGATCTTCCACTTGTTGCCAAAGAGCTGAAAGCACGTGGCAACGGGGCAGGGAGGCAGTTCCTCCTTAGTGAGCATGGCAACCTCGCAATCGGGTAGGTTGCTTACATTATTGCAGTCGCTGCTGCTTATGACCATTACTTACTTTTTGGTAACTGGCTAATAGATTAGTGCCTTCTTTTGGTCGTTCTGCACTTTTTGCATGATGCATATAGACGCAAAGAGCGTCAAAAACTGGATGGCTTCGCCCGGCCATCCTCGACCGAAAGGAAATGCCATGTCCGAGAATCTTGAGAACGTTGCCGCTTTCGCCTCCTGCGGTACTGCCGATCCTGCGCCCGCCTGCGGCTCCGCCGACCCCAAGGCCGCTCCCGCTTGCGGTTCTGCCGATCCGGCTGCTGCCCCTGCCTGCGGCTCCGCTGATCCGGCTGCTGCTCCTGCCTGCGGCACCGCTTGCGGCGCTGCCGACGCTCAGTAAGCAATCGCTAGGAAGGGACTCGTAATGGATGCTCAGACTTGCCTCAAAAAGATGCAGCTTGCCGGGACGCTCTCTCTGGCAACCGTGGACGAGAGTGGCGCGCCGCAAATTCGCTGCGTAAGCGCCGTCCATTACGAGCCCCGTGCTATCTACTTTCTCACGGCACGTGGCAAGGAGATGGCCCGTCAGCTTATGGCCGACGGGCGTGTCCAAACGCTCGTCCACACGCGATTTAACGAGATGATCCGCATGTCCGGCGTTGCCACCCCCGTCTCGGATTCCGAGCAAGTTCACTGGCGCGACGTGATTTACGCCGAGCAGCCGTATCTTGCTAACGTTTATCCCGGTGATACGCGCGAGATCAACATCATCTTTAAGGTTGAGAACATAGTGCTCGACTACTTTAACCTGGGAGTTCATCCCATCGAGCGCGCGGTCTTTACCTTGGACGAGAGCATGGCACCTGCGCCCGCCAAGGGCTTCTGCATCGATGCCGATGCGTGTATCGGTTGCGGCACCTGCCTTGAGCACTGCCCGCAGAAGTGCATCGAGCCGGGAGACTCGTATCGCATAGAGCCCGAGCACTGCCTGCATTGCGGTGCCTGTGTCGAGAATTGTCCCGTCGGCGCCGTTGCGCGTCTGTAGCCCAAATACCGTCATCAGTTTCAACATCGACCAAGGGAGTCCCACGATGCAAAAGCCTGCGTTTGCCTTCCAATGGCATATTACGGATGAATGCGATCAGCGTTGCAAGCATTGCTATATTTTTGCCAACGGTGCCTGCGCCGGTTTTAAGCGCATGCCGTGGGAACAGATGGTCCAGGTCGTCGATCAGGCCCAGGCGCTCTGTGAACGCATCGGTCGTCAGCCGTACTTTTACGTTACGGGCGGCGACCCCATTCTTCATCCCGATTTTTGGCGCCTTGCTGAGCTCCTGCACGAGCGCGGTTTTATGTGGTGCGTGATGGGCAATCCGTTCCATCTGACCGATGAGGTCTGCGCTCGCATGAAAGAGCTGGGTTGTCGCAAATACCAGCTCTCGCTTGATGGACTCGAGGCAACGCACGATTACTTCCGTAAACCCGGCTCGTTTGCCGAGACCATGCGTGCTATCGGTTGTCTTAAGCGCGCGGGTATCTGGGTTGCCGTCATGAACACGGTATCGAGCATGAATGCTGCCGAGTTGCCGCAGCTCATCGATCTGGTGGCAAGCCTCGAGGTCGACGTGTTCGCCTTTGGTCGGTACTGCCCCACGTCGGGCCAAAAGCGTGATGAGTTCCATCTGGAGCCGCTGGAATATCGCGACGTGCTGCTGGCTGCGCAAGAGCGCATGGAGTTTCATCAGACTGCGGGCTGCAAAACGTTCTTCCAGCTCAAAGATCACCTATGGACGCTTCTTTTGTGGGAGCAGGGTAAGTTCACCATTCCTGAGGATGCCAAGCCCGGCATGATCTATGACGGCTGCCACTGCGGTACGGGCCATATGACGGTGCTGCCTACGGGCGATGTCTATGCATGTCGCCGCATGGAGAGCAAGGTGGGCAACGTCTCCGAGAACTCGCTCGAGGAGCTGTTTTTCTCGCCGCAGATGGAGGCCAAGCGCGAGTTCAAGAAGTTCAAGAAGTGCTCCAAATGTGAGCTCTTTGGCTGGTGCCGCGGCTGCCCCGCGGTGACCTATGGCTACACGGGTGACATGTACGACGCCGATCCCCAGTGCTGGAAAGAGATTGAGGAATAGGATTGTCGTCTAGTCATCGGGGAGGGGTCTTTAACGAGCGGTCATTTAAGAACGTCCCCAATGACTACCTAAAAAGTTGTACACCAGCATCCAAAGATGTCGAAAAATGTCGACTTTGGATGCTGGTGTACATGTTTGGGTCGTATGGGTTGGGGCGTCCCGGCCGCGATGCGCGTGTTAGAGCAGATTCTCCTGCACCCATGCGATGATGTCGCTCGACTCGTAGAGTGGCTTGCCGTCGATGAACAGGCAGGGAACCTGGCGCTTTCCGCCGACGGCGATGAGTGTCCGCTCGGCATCGGCATCGGTCGAGATGTTGCGCTCGGGGATGGTGACGCCGTTATCCGCCAGGAAGCGCTTCACCTTAATGCAATACGGGCATCCGGTCATAACGTACAGCACGAGCTCGTGATGAGTAGCCATAGGTCTCCAATCGGTTGGGGTTTTGATTGAGATACCCAAAGCCAATGCAATCTAAGCGCAGGCCAGCGACGACTCGATAGCCTGGACCAGAAATGCCGTGGCACCGGTGCCGCAAGGCTTGTCGTAGTAGTCTACGAAGCGCTGGTCGGCGAGGTAACCGTGGGCGAGCCCCAGATATGCCTCGTCTTGGGGCTCGCTGCCCCAGTTGAGGGCTATCCAACGGCGATGCATCGCGACGAGCTTGCGAGCCTCGCTGCCTTCCAGTTCGCCATCGCCCATGGCAATCGAGAGCTGGCCCAAAATGGCACGTTCAAGCTCCTTCATGTCGTTCCATGTCTGAGGGTCCATGTCCAGCAGCGCGTCGTTTGCCGCATCGACGGCTTCATCGCCATAGCGAGCTCGAGCTTCGGCACCGTAGCGCTCCTCGTTTTCCTGCACGGTGCGCCAGCGCTCTAGTTGCGGTAGGACGGCGCCCATGAGCGAAACGGCTTCGTCGAGCGACATGCCGGTGTTTTGCGCCAGGCGCGGGGCACAATCCTCGATCATTGCCTCCATGGTGGTCTCGTAGGTGTACTTGCCGTGGTCGTAGCACCATTTGCAGTAATGATCGGTCGTGGCGCCCGTAGCGTCGGTGCCGCAGTCATCGGGCGTGAGCAGCATGCCGCAGCTCTCGCAGTAGTGCTCGGGCATTTCGAGCAGATGGGACAGTGGCTCTCCGGTCACAGCGGCAATGAGCTTCATCATATCGATGCCCGGCGTGACCTCGCCGCGCTCCCAACGGCTGACGGCTTGGCGCGTTACATAGAGTTTAGTGGCAAGCTGCTCTTGGGTGAGATTGTTGGCGCGGCGGACGGCGATGAGTTTCTCGGCAAAGGCCATGACGGCTCCTCTCTGCTGGTTGATGGCTTAAGCATACGCGGCGGTAGGCACCCTTCCAAGCAACCGTTGGTTGCACGTTCGGCGACCGCGGTGGGGGATTGCGCGCAGCGCCTCGTGCGCCCATGCCGTACAATGACCGGCATGGAACCTATTGCACACATACATACCGACCTGCCGCAGAAGTTTGGCATTCCGCGCAACAGCTTTTTGGCACCCCATCTACAGGGCCGTATTGTCTTTGAGCCGGAGTTTGCCTCTAACGCCGCGGTTGCAGGGCTCGAATCCTTCTCGCACTTATGGCTGCTTTGGCGTTTTGAAAATGGAACGCCCGGCGGCACGGCAAAAGACATCGCCGTCGATGCCAAAACACAGGACAAAGCCGGCACTAATGCCAAGTGGTCAAAGACCGTGCGTCCGCCGCGCCTGGGAGGTGCCGAGCGCGTGGGCGTGTTTGCCACACGTAGCCCGTTTCGCCCCAATCCCATCGGCCTTACCTGTGTAAAGCTCGATCGCGTTGAGCTCACCGACAACGGTCCCATCATCCATGTGTTGGGCGCCGACCTTCGCGACGGCACGCCTATCTACGACATCAAGCCCTACATTCCGTTTGCGGACTGTCATCCGGACGCAACGGGCGGCTGGATCGAGGACAACCCGTGGCAAGAGCTCGACGTCGAGTTTACACAAGCACTGCAAGACAAGGTCCCGCCCACAAAGTTGCCCGGCCTGATCGAGATTCTTCGCCAAGATCCGCGCCGCGCTGGTAGCAAGCACGAGCCCGATCGTGTCTACCGCTTGGCCTACGCCGGGCTCGACGTGTCGTTTACGGTCGATGGGACACAGCTGACCGTAACGGCCGTCACCGAAGCTCAGGACTAGCTGACCGCCCGCCCACATCAGTCAAATTCAACCCCAAAACCCGCGCCAAAGCCGCCCATCCTGGTGGACAATAACGCCTACCGAACCAATCCGCTTTGCACGGGAGCCTAGCATGAAATACGACTTCACCTCAATCATCGACCGTCACGACATGGATGCCATCGCCGTTGACTCCTGGGGCGAGATCCCCGGTATGGCTCCGAACGTGCCCGACGAGGGCTTCGACCGCATCCCCATGTGGGTGGCCGACATGAACTTTGCCACCGTCCCCACGGTCCAGGAACACATCATTCAGCGTGCCCAGCACCCTATGTTTGGCTACTTTGATCCGCGCGCCGAGTACTTCGACCGCATCATCGAATGGCAGAGCCGTCGCAACGGCGTTGAGGGCCTGCTTCCCGAGCATATCGGCTACGAGAACGGCGTGCTGGGCGGTGTGGTATCGACGCTGCGCGCCTATGTGCAGCCCGGTGATGCGGTGCTGGTCCACAGCCCCACCTACATCGGTTTTACCAAGTCCATCGAGGCCGCGGGCTATCGCATTGTGCACAGCCCGCTTAAGCTCGATGACAAGGGCGTATGGCGCATGGATTTTGAGGACATGGAGCGCAAGATCGCGCAAAACCACATCCATGCTGCCGTCTTCTGCTCGCCGCACAATCCCTGTGGCCGCGTGTGGGAGCGCGACGAGATTGAGCGCGCCATGGACATCTATCGCCAGCACGATTGCGTGGTGATCTCGGACGAGATCTGGTCCGACATCATCCGTCCTGGGCACAAGCACATCCCGACGCAGTCGGTGAGCGAGGACGCCCGCATGCGCACGGTCGCCCTTTATGCGCCCAGCAAGACCTTCAACCTCGCGGGCCTAGTCGGCAGCTACCACATCATCTACAACGAGACACTGCGCGACCGCGTGTGCGCCGTGTCCAACAAGACCCATTACAACGAGATGAACGTCCTCTCCATGCACGCGCTCATTGGCGCCTACCAGCCGCAGGGCTACGAGTGGGTGGACGAGCTCAACGAGGTCATCAAGGGCAACGTCGACTACTTCTGCGATTACGTGGACGAGCATTTCGAAGGTGTGGCCTATTCGCGTCCGCAGGGCACGTACATGGTGTTCCTGGACTGCACGGAGTGGTGCCGCGAGCATGGCCGCGACATTCAGTGGCTGCTCGACGAGGGCGCGCTCGTGGGCGTGGGCTATCAAGACGGCCGTCCGTTCCACGGACCTTGCCACATTCGCGTGAACCTGGCCCTGCCGCTTTCGCGCGTAAAGGAGGCGTGCGTTCGTCTGGACCGCTACGTTTTTAATGCACAGTAAACGCCCACTTCGTGCAGGGGGTCTTTTGGTCAGATTGGGCAGAAGGTCCCGCACGGTAAGGCGTTCGTAATCATTGAGCGGTTCTCGAAACTCACCTGCTATTATTAGCCCATTGCCGCCAACACGCAGGATTGTCAGGAGCTCGATGAAAGGAACTCGCCACCCGGTTGCCATAACGTTATTACTTGCGCTCGCATTGGTGGGCGTATTTGGCGTGGCGATAGCGGGTTGCTCCGGGTCGAGCAACGGCGCCTCGGCCTCTTCGGCAAAAAGCACGGCCTCGCAGGCTCAAAAAGATAACCTCAAGACCCTCAACGTCGGCAGCGACCTTTACCCGCCGTTCGTCTATGCCGATGAGTACGGTGAGACGGTTGGCCTGGATGTCGAGATTCTGACCGAGGCCCTGGCCCGCATTGGCTACAAACCAAAATACCAGCTCATCGACTGGGAAAAGAAGAAAGACATGCTGGCGAGCGGCGAGCTCGACTGTGTCATGGGCAGCTTTAGCATGACGGGCCGCGAGGACGAGTATCGCTGGGCCGGCCCGTATCTGGCGAGTCGCCAGGTGGTCGCAGTCGATCCCGAGAGCGATATCTACACACTTGCCGATCTTGAGGACAGGATCGTAGCGGTTCAGTCCACCACCAAGCCCGAGTCAATCCTGCTCAATCGGCTGAACGAAAACGTCCCGCAAATCAAGGAGCTGTACAGCTTCTCGGATCGCTCCTACCTGAATCCGGCGCTCGTTGAGGGCCTGGTCGATGCTATTGCCGCGCATGAGTCGTCGTTACTCACCTACGAGAAAGACTATGGCGTGACATATCGCATCCTGAATGAGCCGCTGCTCGAGGTCGGCCTGGGTACTGCCTTCGACATCAACGACACGCGCGGGATCGACGTCAAGCTCACGCACGCTTACCAAGAGATGCTTGCCGACGGCACCATGGAGCGCCTGGTGTCCAAGTACTTTGACGACCCTTCGCCATTCTTGAACGTGGAGGGGCTGTCATGATCGATATGCCTGATCACGTCATAGAGGAGCAGGGCAATCGTGCGTCATGGATGTGGCCGCTTGTCGCCCTGGTGGGAATAGCGCTTTCGGTCGTTGCCGGTATGGCAAGTTATGGCTATACGACTGCTCAGGCCGAGAAGCGCTTTGCGGACGTTGTTGACTACGTGGCAACGCAGAGCCTTTCCTACGATGCATTCAACAGCGCCTACGCGACAAAAAATCTGATTCGCGTTATGGAGATCGCCGGCGAGGCGGCGCGCGACATGGAGCGCGACGGCTCGGCGGACGGTGCCACGCCGGAGCAATATACTGACCAGTTCAACGTGAGCGCACTGATTGTGATGGACGCGTCGGGCAACCTGGTGGCAGAGTCTTCGACGGACGAGGTGGGTTACGAGGCGCTCGCGGCGTATCTCAAAGAAACTCCCGTGCTGGAGGTGGCAGTCTATCCGCTTAAGTCCTACACCGCCCGCATCACGCTTGCGGACGATTCGGTCGCGGATATTGGTTGCGTCGCCCGTCAGGACGGTGACGGTATCGTTGTCGCGGTAAGGCACCAAAGCGCCAAGGCGGTCGCGAGCAATACGCTCAAGCTGCAGAGCTTACTCGACGGGTACGAGACCATCGATGATGGCGATATCGTGATCGAAAACGATGGCAAGGTCGTTGCGACCAACGCCGTTGAGCCCACCATATTGGGCGTGTTTGAACTACCTGCGACGGATGTCATCATTGTCAATGGCATTAAGGAGCGCTGCCTGGCCGGCAAAGTCCAACTGGTTAACGTCGACGGCGAGTGGTATCTGGGCACATACGGCAAGGCGCGTAAGTTTTACGTGTATACGTATGCCTCGGCGCAGAGCCTCTTTGAGGTCGTCGCTGCGGTTGTCGCTTGCGTACTGGTGCTCTATGGCGGTGCCATAACTGCCGTTGTGCTGGTGCGCCGCCGCGCGGACCGTCGACGCTTGACGGATTTGCTGCAGCAGGAGCGAGACTACGGCGATAAGCTGGCCGAAGCGGCGCGCGAGGCCTCGTCCGCCAACTCGGCAAAGACAGAGTTCCTGCGTCGCATGAGCCACGACCTGCGCACGCCCATTAACGGCATCCGCGGCATGGTCGAGGTGGGAGACGCTCATGCAGACGATCTGCAAAAGCAGACCGAGTGCCGCTCAAAGATCTGGACGGCTTCGGGGCTGCTGCTCGACCTTGCGAACGAGGCGCTCGATATGAGTCGTCTGGAGAGCGGTCAGGTCGACCTTGATCTTGTGCCCGCAAACTTGGTGACCCTCAACCGCGAGGTGCGCGATATTCTGGAGCGCCAGGCCGAGGAACGTTTTGTAACCATCATCTGCGACAAGCACGCTCTGGACCATCCCTATGCCCGAGTAAGCGTGACGCACCTCAAGCGCTTGCTGGTCAATATTGCCGGCAATGCCGTCAAGTACAACCGACAAGGCGGTTTCGTTCGCCTGGTGTGCCGCGAGGTGGAGCCGGTAGACGGCGTCCCCGTCTATGAGTACACGATTGCCGATAACGGTATCGGCATGAGCGAGGAGTTCCAACAGCACCTCTATGAGCCGTTCAGCCGTGAGGAGCAGCAGGTGGAAGGCGCTTCGTCGGGAACCGGCCTGGGTGCCTCTATTGCCAAGCAGCTGGTCGAGCTTATGGGCGGAACCATGAGCTTTACGAGCACCTTGGGGCAGGGGACGACCTTTACCATTCGCCTGCCGTTTGAGAAATGCGACCGTTCCGAGGTGCCTCAGGTCGTTCGCGTAAATGTGGACGACGGTGGTGCGCTCCGGGGCCTGCGTGTTTTGCTGGTCGAGGACAACGACCTGAATGCCGAGATCGCGCAGTTTACGCTCGATCGTGCCGGTGCCATCGTGACGCATGCCAAGGATGGCGAGTCTGCCGTCGAGACGTTTGCCGCGAGCGCGCCGTATGAGTACGACGTGGTGCTCATGGACATCATGATGCCCGGCATCGATGGCCTCGAGGCCACGCGCCAAATCCGAGCGCTCAATCGCGAGGATGCGACGACCACGCCGATCATCGCGGTAAGCGCCAATGCTTTCGCGGACGATCGCAGGCTCTCGCGCGAGGCGGGCATGAACGCGCATCTGAGCAAGCCCGTGAGCTCGCAAGAGCTCGTTGAGGTGCTTGCCCACATCGCCGCCGACGCATCGTAAAGATACGCCCCGGTCCCAACGTCGGTTGGAACCGGGGCGTATTGCTATTTGCGAGACCTGCTTCGGGGTTTATTTTTCGTGAATCTGCTTGCCGCAGAGATGCTCAATCGTAATTTCGTACAGCTGAACGCCCTTGATGTCCTTGGCGATTTCCTCCTCGACCTCTTCGGCGGTGGGGTAGTACTTGAGCGCGAGCTCACGGACCTTGTCCTCGATAAATGCGGGGGTGTCATTCGCTAGGCGGCAACGGCCAAAGACAACGGTACTCTGCACGTAGGGCGCCCAATCGTCGTCCTTGTACCAGTCGTTGCCGTAGACGGTAAAACAGACCTTGTCGTCACGCTTGAGAGCGTCGACCTTGTGGCCCGCCTTGGCGCCGTGGAAGTAAATCTTGTCGTGTTCGGCATCGAAGAAGTAGTTGACGGGAATGGCGTACGGGTAGCCATCGTCGCCGTTGACGGCAAAGACGCCGCGCTTGCAGGTGGCGAGCAGCTCACGCGCCGTCTCGTCGGTGATGGCGCGTTTCTTTCGGCGTAGGGGCCTAAACATCGCGGGATTCCTTTCCAATCGGGCATGGTTCTTGGGGAGAGACTATACCGAAGCTGCCCCGTACTGTTTGATGCGGGCGAGAATGTTTTTGAGCTTGTCAAAATCGAGCGGCTTGGGCAGATGGGCGTTCATGCCGGCGTCACGTGCGGCCTTGGCGTCCTCGGCAAAAGCGTTGGCGGTCAGCGCGATGATGGGGATGTCGGCGGCGTCGGGCTTGTCGCTCAGACGAATCACGCGCGTTGCCTCATAGCCGTCCATACCGGGCATCATGATGTCCATGAGGATGGCGTCGAAGCTGCCGGCGGGGTGCGACAGGTACAGGTCGACAACCTCGTTGCCATTGGCCGCGCGGGTCACCACAACGTCCTCGGATTCCAGCAGCGCCTGGGCAATTTCGGCATTCAGGTCGTTGTCTTCGGCGAGCAGGACGTTCATGCCGGCAATCGAGCAGCTGGGCCTTGCCTCGGCTGGCTTTATGTGGGCCCGAGGGTTCTTGTCGATATCGAGCGGAATCTGGACAGTGAACGTGCTGCCCACGCCGAGTTCGCTTGAAATCTCGATGGTGCCGCCCATCATGTCGATGAGCGATTTGACGATGGGCATGCCCATGCCGGTTCCCTGGAACTTGCTGCGGGCGTCGTCGCCCTCTTGGGCGAACGGCTCGTAGATATGCTTCAAAAACTCGGGCGTCATGCCAATGCCGGTGTCTTCGATAGTGAAACAAAAGAGTGCACGTGCGTCGTTGAGCGGTTTGACGGTGGAAGAGAAGGTGACGGTGCCGCCATGCTTGTTGTATTTGATGCTGTTGTCGAGCAGGTTGATGATGATTCGGCGGATATGGGTGGGGCTGCCGATCATGCTCTGGTCGACAGCATAGGGCTCGCTGATGTTGAACAGCGTAATGCCGCGGTCCGATGCGCGGAGTTTGCACAGCACCAAGGCATCGTCACAGAGCTCCTTGAGGTTGAACGATTCGTGCTCGAGTGTCACTTTGCGCTCCTCGATCCTGCCCATTTCGAGGATGTCGTTGATGAGTGAAAGCAGGTGGTTGGCAGCGACACGCGCCTTGGCGCGGCTTTCGCGAGCGACCTTTATATCGCCCTCTTTCAATTCCTCAATCTCAATAAGGCCCAAGATGCCGTTGAGCGGTGTGCGGATGTCGTGGCTCATGCGCGTGAGGAACGCGGTCTTGGCGGCGTTGGCGGCGTCGGCTTTCTGCCGCTCTTTCCGCGCGCGTTGAAGCGACCAGACAAGGATGGCGATGCCGGTCAGCAAAATGCAGATGATAACGGTGGCAATGGCGGTACGGTTGCGATAGAGGAATCGAAGTGTATCGGATTCTTGAGCCGAATACGATGTGGGGGAATAACTGTTCGCGGAGAGCGATTCGCCGGCATTGACGATACCCTTATTAATGATTCCTAGGAGTTGGGGATTGCCGCGCGAGATTAAGCACGATAGTTCTGCTGTGTTGGTGAGTTCCTGCGTTTCGAAATCCTCGATGTCGTAGGTGTCGCGGATGGTTTCCAGGCGCGTACTGGGGACGATGATGCAACTGGCCTCTCCTTTATTGAGGGCTTTGAGCATCTCGCTGCCGCTTGGGTACTCGGTTACCGTCGCGTCGGGGAACAGGCTCTCGAGCTCAAAGCGGTTGACGATAGCGCTCTTTGTGCAAGCGATGTTCTTGAGGTCCTTGCTCAGGTCGTTGCTGCTGTGGATAGCGGTCAGGGAGACCGTTCCCGTCGAGTTTGACTGGATGACCCCCACCTGTTCGGCGAGCCAGTAGTCACGAAAGAATGGCAGGGCGACATCGATGGTGCCTTCTGAAAGGGCTTTGATCATTTGTTTGGTGTCTGCGATGGCGACTGTTTTAACGTTAATGCCAAACTTGTCGTGCAACGTCGTCGCGAGCGAGGCAAGCGACCCCTCCATTTCGCCATCGTCATTTTGCGTGCAGTAGGGGAGCTGGTTTGTAAGATAGCCGAGCGTGATGGTGTTGCCGTTTGCTTTGAGCCAGGAGGCCTCGGCGCCGTCAAGTGATGATGACCCGCTGTTTTGGGCCGAGTAATTTGCTTTGACCTCGTCATTGTAGCGGGGGTTGAATCGGGCGATTGCCGCCATGGCGGCATTGATATCGTCCATAAGGTCGGGGCGGCTTTTGGGGACGGCGAAATAGTAGTCGCTTGAGCCTACGTAGAACATGGGGGAGGCGCTAGGCGATGAGATCGTGTCGTTCATGATGATGGCGTCGACCTCGCCGTTTGCCAACGCATCGAAGAGGCCGCCGCCACTGGCTATTTCTTTATAGGTGCAGGTAATGCCTTCGTCGGCAAGCCACTGCTGGCCGACGAAGGTCTGCATAACGCCGGGATTGCAGCCAATGGTGAGGCCCTGGAGCGCCTGGAGGTCGCCCGTGGCCAAGTCGTCTCGGTCGGGCCTGGCATAGATGTAGTAGCGCTCGGTGCCCTCGGGGTTCGATGAGAAAAGCAGCTTTTGGGCGCGTTCCTCGGAGTAGGAGATATTGGGCATGAGGTCGATCTCGCCCGCCTCGAGCTTGTCCATGAGCTCGGTGAACGTACCGGAGACATATTCGTATTTCCATCCGGGGGTGTAGTACGAGAGGGTCTGCAGATACTCGTAGCCCCATCCCGAGAGGCGCTCGCCTGGGTTGCCGTCTTGGAACCCCTCGTTGTTGACAAGCCAGCCGACGCGAACCGTTTTGACCTGCTGCTCGGACTGGTCGGCAAGGGCCGGCACGGGTGCGGCGGCACTCAGCGCGGTAAGTGCGGTGAGAACGATGGCGAGGGCGCGATATATAGTTGAACGAAGGACGGCGGCAGCTCTCACGGGCAATCCTAACGAATCGAGGCAATACCACGTAAGGATACCAGCTCAGCCATCCCGTTTGACCCGCATACCGTTAAACGGGGCACCGTTTGGCGCTTGGCAGATGGGGACGTTCCTTTCCTGCCGGCAGTTGGGGACAGTCCCTTTCTGCCGGCACAAAAGGAACGTCCCTAGCTGCCGGATGTGGGACAATACCGAGCGAATGTGATTGATTGCTCGCGGAAGGGGTCGCGATGAAAAAGCTGAGGACGCTTGCCGATGTGTTGCGCCAGGCGGGCTTCGTGCGTATCACGGGTCTGTTCCTCGTCTTCTACCTGCTGTGTTCGACGGCTGTCTGGCTGTCCGAGCCCACGACCCTCACCTTTGGTGACGGGCTCTGGTTTAGCTTTGAGACCGTGTCGACCATCGGTTTTGGCGACATTCCGGCCGAGACACCGGTTGCCCGCGTCATCACGGTCGTTTTGAGCATCATTAGCATCTTCTACATCGCTATGCTCACGGGCGTGGCGGTGAACTACTGCAATACGCTCATCAAGATGCGCCAAAAGGACACCATGGCGCGCTTTATGGACGATCTTGAGCATTTGGAAGAGCTCGACCGCGACGAGCTCGCCGACCTGTCGCGCCGTGTGCGCGAATATCGCCGGCGCCAACGTTAGAACGGGCGTCGCGCGTCACGACGAGGGGGACTGAATATTGAATATCACGGTATACCTGGGCGCCAGCGTCGGTAACGACCCGGCGTTTCTGCCCGCGGTGCGAGAGCTCGGCACATGGATTGGCGCCAACGGCCACGCACTGGTATACGGCGGGTCCAAGTCGGGCCTGATGGGTGCGCTCGCCGATAGCGTGCTCGATGCCGGCGGCCACGTGACGGGGGTTGAGCCGAGCTTTTTTATCGAGGCCGAGTTTCAACACGACGGCATTGACGACCTCATCGTGACGAGCGACATGGCCGAGCGCAAGGCGAAGATGATCGAACTCGGTGATGCGTTCGTCGCCTTCCCGGGTGGCACGGGCACGCTCGAGGAGATTGCCGAGGTCATGTCCGCCGTGTCGTTGGGGCATCTGAGCGCGCCGTGCATCCTATATAACTTGGACGGTTATTACAACGACCTGAAGTTACTGCTCGAGCATATGATCGACAAGGGCCTATCGAGCCCGCAGCGCCAACAAGGCATCTACTTTGCCGACGACCTGTGCGAGATTGCGTCAATTATCGGCAGCTAGGCCTCGAGCTTGCTTCATCGCTACTCCCGATGGCGCCGTCTGCGGCGCAGATGGTTGGCTCGTCTGGGCAACGCTCGCACTACAATAAAGCGTATCTATGTCGACTTTGACCACGGGAGGGCCCGATGGATAAGCTTGCAAAACCTAAAAACCGCGCGCTGTTTTTGGTCAGTGTGGCTGTGACCGGCGCATTCGCGGGTGCCGCTGTCTGGCTGTTCTTCTTTGCGATGGAGCACGGCATCGACTATCTGTGGACCGAGATTCCGCACATGTTGGGAGTGGCGTCGCCCGAGCTCGCCAGCGGCCCGTTCGGCTTTTTGCCGTATCCATTTTTCGTCTGCCTGCTGGGCGGCCTGCTGATCGGTCTGTACGAAAAGATGACGGGCACCAAGACCGACGACCTCAACCAGGTAATGGCCAAGGTCAAGCAAGACGGACGCTACCCGTATGACAATCTGGGCAAGCTTTCGCTCGCGGCATTGCTGCCGCTGCTGTTTGGTGGAAGTATTGGACCGGAGGCCGGACTGACCGGCGTTATCGCGGGTCTTTGCAGCTGGGTCGGTGACCGCATGCGTCGCTTTGGCGCCGAGTTTAGGGAGCTCACGCTGTTGGGCACCCAGGCCGCGCTGACGGCGCTCTTTACCGCGCCCGTCTTTGGCTTTGTGGCCCCGCTCGCCGGCAGCGCCGATGGTGAGGACTCCGCGTCTGACGAGATCACCATCAAGCTGCCCAAGGCACAGAAGACCGTGGTCTACGGCATCGCGATTGCCGGCGGCCTGGGCACCTATCTGCTGCTCGGCCAGCTTATGGGTGGCGGCATGGGTATGCCCAGGTTCGAGGCTGCCGAGGTGGGCAACCTCGAGCTCGCATGGCTCATTCCCCTGTCGCTGATCGGCACGGTCTGCGGCTGGCTGTACTTTGTCTCGGAGCACGCGAGCGAGGCGCTGGCCCATGCCATTGGGGAGCGCCCTGTCGTTAAGGCCATGCTGGCCGGTCTGGTGCTTGCGGCTTGTGGCACGGTCCTGCCCTACACCATGTTTGCCGGCGAGACGCAGGCCGACGTGCTCATGGAAACCTACCTGACCATCCCCGCCGGCGTGCTTATCGCGACCGGTCTGGTCAAGGCCATACTGACCCCGGCGCTTATCAACATGGGCTGGCGCGGCGGGCACTTCTTCCCGGTTATCTTTTCGGGCGTAAGCCTGGGCTACGGCCTTGCCATCCTCACCGGTGCCGATCCGGTCTTTTGCGTTGCCGTCTGCACCGCCTCGACGATGGGCGCCGTCATGCGCCAGCCCGTTATGGTCGTGGGCCTGCTGCTCATGTGCTTCCCGCTCAAGGGCATCGTCTGCATGATCATCGCCGCCGTCATCGCCGCCGGCATTCCACTACCCAAGCCGCTGCGCAAGTAGCGCGGCAGCGCACGGCCAATGCAGGCATCCCAAGCCTGACGTAAGGATGTAACGGCTGCTGGTCTGCCCAAAACTCATGAAGAAAGAAGCCGCGCGAGGTCGTATGTCTACGGCCTCGCGCGGCTGTTGTTTAGAGCTTCTTCAGCACGATGGCGATGGTGTTGAGATACTCGAGCGCGCCGGCTTCAACGGCAGCGCGGTCGCCCGCGGCGTACTCATTGTCGCAGGCGAGCCAGTCTGCCCATGCCTCGTCGGTGCAGAGCATAGGCCGCATCGAGACAATCTCGACGCCGGTGGTCTGCTCGATCATGGCGCGCCACCAGACTATGTCGTGCATATATTCGAGCTGCTCGGGCGTCCAAGATGCGAGCAGACAGTCAGGCAGGTTCTCGTGGCAGTCGCGGACCATGCCGGGAATGCTTAAGTAGAGTATCCCGCCTTGCTTTACGTAGGGGAGCAAGCGTTCGCCCAGATAATGCGGGTCGCGCCCGTAGTAGTTGTACGAGTCGATGCTCACGACCGCATCAAAATAGTCGTGCTCAAACGGCAAGCCTTGCGAGGCGTCCGCCTGAACGGGATGAATCGTGTCGCGCGAAATGCCGAGCGAAGCAAAGAACGCGCGGTTCTCCTCGGGGTCGCTCCACAGGTCGACGGCGTAGGTGTCAAACCCATATTCGCGGGCGAGCATGGCACTGGTGATACCGGTGCCCGATCCAAGGTCGCAGACGCGAGCGCCGCGGGGGATACGTGCATCGCAAAGGAGCTCCTCGCAGAGCTTGAGGGGGTTCGGCCCCATAATCTTAGAGCGCACGAGTGCCGTATCGAAGCTGTTGGCTTTTGGGAAGGATTGAGATTCCTGGGATTGCATTGTTCTTTCCTATCAGGTGCAAATTGGCAGATGACGGAGGCGGAACGGCGCAACAAACCACGGCCGTTGCACGGCCGCTTTCATGGTTCTATGCGATTAACCGTTCCCTAAAGAACAATGACCAAAAAGACATCCCCTTGGATGATCGAAATTGGGCCGAGGCCCGTGACGTTTCCATTGTAAGATGTCACGGGCGTGCCGGGAATATGCCGTTTGTCATGTATTGGCAGGCGGTCGATTATGGTCACGGGCGGGTCAGGATCTGTGTGATTACAGGTCGCGCGCTTGGTAGACCTTGGTACTGACGGTGCAGCTGATTGCAAATAGTGCGAGGGCCAGTACGGCAATTCCTGCGCACAGACCGCCAAGGACGGCGGGATCGGGATTCGCCCCGGCAAATGACATGAGCCAGTTGCTGATGGGGTTGGAGGAGCTCAGCATTGCCATGGTGCCGCAGCCAAGCAGGGCAAACAGGCCGACGGAAAGACGCAACGCCTCCATGTGCCCAAATCGGAAGAATATCGGCTGCGTCAAAAACACCATCATGAGGGAGATGAGCATCGATGCCGCCGAGGCAGTTGCGATTTCAAAGACCGTCTGGCCTGTCGAAGGGATGCCCACGTGATCGAAGAACGGAAGGGCGAGGATGTTCAGAAGCGTAGCCGCGCAGGCCATGACGGCCGAGAAGGCAATAATGCACAGGTAGCGTGCGCAGATGATGTCTTTGCGCGAGAATGGCAGCGTTGCCCGATAGCGCTCCCAGCCGTTTTGGTTATCGTAGCCAGCCAGCGAGCTCATGATCATGATGGGCGACATGGCGCTGACGGCACAGGCACCGGCACTCATGCCAGAGTCGCCATCCGATGCGTTGGCAAGGGTCAGCACGACGAAGATGAACAGGCCGACGCCGGCGATGCTCGGAAGAAACGAGCGCATGATGGCGGTCTCGGACATAAAGGCGCGTTTCATTTGGAGGCTCCTTTCAGCGTAAGGCGCAGATAGTCATCGATGGAAATCCGGTCACAGGGAATCTCGGGAAAGGCCTCGAACGCTTCTCGTCGGTTGGGGACGAGCACGTCAACGCTGTAGGCATGACGGGTGGCGCGGGCGCCTTCGACGCATGCCATGAGCTCGGCGGCTTGTGCCTGGGTACAGTGAGCGATGCCGGCGCGGTCGGTAATGTCCTCGCGCGGCATATCAAAAACGATCGAGCCGTTATCGATGCAGACGACGCGGTCTGCCGCGCGTTCAAGATCGGATGTAATGTGGCTCGAGAACAATATGCTGCGCTGTCCGTCGGCGACAAAGGCGAGCAGCTCATCGAGCAGCTCCTCACGCGCCATGGGGTCGAGGCCTGCCGTGGCTTCGTCCAGGATGAGCAGCTCGGCCTTGTGGCTGAGCGCACACGCGAGCTGCAGCTTCATACCCATGCCGCGGGAGAGGTCTTTGACCTTCGCCTTGGGGTCGAGGCCAAATCGATCGATGAGGCCGGTGAACGTGTCATGGTTCCAGGTGGGGTACGCTGAGCCTACGAGCGCCTCGACCTCGGCCACCTTGAGCGTGGTGGGGAAGGGGCACGTGTCCAGCACGAGTCCGATGCGAGAGCGCGTGCGACGTTGTTGTTCATCGGACGCATTGGCATCGCAGCTCTGCCCAAACAAGTTCACCTCGCCGGAATCGAGCTTTATGAGCCCGAGTGCGGCGCGGATGGTCGTTGTCTTTCCGGCGCCGTTTGCGCCCACAAAGCCAACAATCTGGCCGGGCTCCACGGCAAACGTGACGTTGCGCAGAGAAAAGCGGTCGCTTACACGGCGTGAGGCACCTTTGAGTTCTAGCAAGTTTTGCATGGTATAGCCTTTCTTGCAGATGGCTACTGCATGGTTTCGGGGGCAACAAGGTCGAGCATTTCGTGCAGCTTCTCGCGCGTGACGCCCAGGGCCTCTGCCTGTGTCGCTGCCTGTGCAAGCAGCTCTTCGACATGGCAGAGCTGGTTTTCGCGCAAGAGCTCTTGGTTGCCCTCGGCGACAAAGCAGCCTTTGCCTTGCACGGTGCAGATAAACCCAAGTTGCTCCAGGTCGGCGTAGGCGCGCTTGGTGGTGATGACGCTCACACCCAGGTCGCTGGCAAGCGCACGGATGCTGGGGAGTTTGGCTCCCGCAGCGAGTGTCCCCGAGAGTATCTGAGCTTTGACCTGCGAGGATATCTGCTCGTAGATGGGCTTGTCACTCGAATTGGATAGGATAATGTCCACAGCGGCTCCTTAGCTGTTGGGCTACACGTGTATATAACCGGTAAGCACAGTATATATACACTATGTACAGTTACGCAAGAGGAAAATCGGAATGGCCGGCCGCCGGCAGCCCGCCGCCCGCACCTCAGCTGATGAATTTGTCCTGATAGGCGCCCTGCCGCAGCATTTCGCGGCTACAATAGACGGGTTACATCGACGTAATGCATATAGAACGCAAGAAAGGATCCGCATGGCAAGCCTGTCGGATGAAATCTCGTCGCGCCGCACATTCGCGATCATCAGCCACCCGGACGCCGGTAAGACCACGCTTACCGAGAAGCTGCTGCTCTATACCGGCAGCATCCAGACCGCCGGTTCGGTCAAGGGCAAGAGCTCGGCCAAGCACGCCGTCTCGGACTGGATGGACATCGAGAAGGAGCGCGGCATCTCCGTTACCTCCTCGGTGCTTCAGTTCACCTACAACGGCGCCTGCGTCAACATCCTCGATACCCCCGGCCACCAGGACTTCTCGGAGGATACCTACCGTACCCTTATGGCCGCCGACGCCGCGGTCATGGTCATCGACGGCGCTAAGGGCGTCGAGGCCCAGACCAAGAAGCTCTTTAAGGTCTGTACGCTGCGCCATATCCCCATCTTCACCTTTGTGAACAAGCTCGACCACGAGGCTCGCGATCCGTTTGAGCTCATGGAAGAGATCGAGAACGTCCTGGGCATCAACACGTATCCCATGAACTGGCCCATCGGCAGCGGCCGCAACTTCCGCGGTGTGTTCGATCGTCAGACTCGTCGCGTCATCGCCTTTGAGGGCGACGGCCACGCCAACGCCACCAAGAAGGTCGCCGAGGTCGAGGCCGAGCTGGGCGATCCTTCCATGGACGAGCTCATTGGCGAGGAAAACCATAAGAACCTAATAGACGACATCGAGCTGCTCGATGGTGCCGGCGACGAGCTCGACTTGGATGCTGTGGCCTGCGGCAAGCTGAGCCCGGCGTTCTTTGGCTCGGCGCTTACCAACTTTGGCGTGGAGCCTTTCCTCAAGGAGTTCCTGCGTCTGGCCCCGACGCCGCGCGCCTATACCGATACGCTCACCAGCGAGCCGGTCGATCCCTGCCGCGACGACTTTAGCGGCTTTGTGTTTAAGATCCAGGCCAACATGGACAAGAACCACCGCGACCGCATCGCCTTTGTGCGCATTTGCTCGGGCAAGTTCGAGCGCGGCATGGATGCCTTCCACGTGCAGGGCAACCGCAAGCTCAAGCTGGCCACGGGCACGTCGATGATGGCCGACGACCGCGCCATCGTGGACGAGGCGTACGCGGGCGATATCGTGGGCCTGTTCGACCCCGGTATCTTTAGCATCGGCGACACTGTGTGTTCTGGCAAGCACCACGTGCAGTATCCGCAGATCCCGACGTTCGCGCCCGAGATGTTCGCTCGCATTACGCAGGTCGACACGCTCAAGCGCAAGCAGTTCGTCAAGGGTATGGAGGAGCTTGCCCAGGAGGGCGCCATCCAGATTTTCCGCGAGCTGGGTGCCGGCATGGAGAGCGTCATCGTGGGCGTGGTCGGCGTACTGCAGTTTGAGGTGCTCGAGCGCCGCCTCAAGGCCGAGTACCGTGTTGAGGTTCGTCGCCAGCCGCTGCCCTACACCGACATCCGCTGGATCCAAAACGACCCCGACACCATCGATATCCCGGGCCTTTCGCTCACGCGCGACACCCTGCGCGTCGAGGACATGCGCGGCGGTAAGCTGCTGCTGTTCACGAGCCCGTGGAACGTGGATTGGGCAACTGACCACAACCCCGACCTTATCCTGTCGGAGTTTGGCAACGTGGCCTTTTAACGCATCGGCGCGGTGGCCCTGCGGGGCTGCCGCGCCATTTACTTGCCTGATGCCGTGTGAGCGGCTATCATACCCACCGTCGTCTCAAGACCGGGGCGTCCGAGCAGTTCGGGTCCGATATCCTGCTCGTTAAACCTAAAACCAAAGGAGTACATAATGATCAAGAAGGTCATGGAGGACTACAAGGTCCTGTTGCGGAGCATTCCCGCGGCAACGGTTTCGCTGTTTTTCGTGAGCGTCATCATGATGAACCTGCTGGCCAACAAAGAGCTCATCAGCCTGCCGTATCTGGCACTCGATTGCGGCTTTGTGGTGAGCTGGGTTTCGTTTTTGTGCCAGGACATGATCTGCAAGCGCTTTGGCGCCAAGGCATCTATCAAAATCTCTATCCTTGCGCTGCTGGTCAACCTGGCTGTGAGCCTGTGCTTTTGGGCATGCTCGCTCACGCCCGGCATGTGGGGCGCTTACTACGACACGGGTATGATCGAGGTCAACACCGCCCTTAACGCCACCATCGGCGGCACCTGGTACGTGGTGCTGGGCTCTTCGCTGGCAATGCTCGTTTCTGCCGTGGTTAACTCCACGCTCAACCAGTCGCTCGGCCGTATGCTCAAAAAGAATAACTTTGCGAGCTTCGCCTTCCGCTCCTATGTGTCTACGGGTGTTGGCCAGTTTATCGACAACCTGGTCTTTGCCATTGTAGTGAGCCACACGTTCTTTGGTTGGACCTGGGTGCAGGTCCTTATGTGCTCGCTGACCGGCGCTGTTGCCGAGCTGCTGTGCGAGGTCTTCCTGAGCCCCGTGGGCTACAAGGTCGTGCGCGGCTGGGAGCGCGAGAATGTGGGCGCCGAGTACCTCGAGCGTCACGCAACCGCCTAAGGAGCAAGTATGCGGGTTTTGATCACGGGCGCTTCGGGCGGTATCGGAGCCGCGTGCGTGCAGCGCTTTTTGGACGAGGGCCACGAGGTCGTGGGCTTTGATCTGCTGCCGGCGGCGGTCGAACACGAGCGCTACCGCCATCTGATCGTTGATGTACGCGAGCCGGACTCGTTTCCAGTTAACCTTGAACCCCAGGTAATCGTAAACGTTGCCGGTACGCAGGATTCGGCTGACGACATCGCCGCCAACCTGTGTGGCACCATCAACGTGACCGAGTGTTACGCCTTTGTGGGGGAGGGCCTAGCCGCTAAGCCGGCGCCGGCCATTCGCTCCGTAGTCAACGTGGGCTCGGCGAGCGGGCACACGGGGTCGGAGTTCCCTGCATACGCGGCTAGCAAGGGCGGCATTATCGCCTATACCAAGAACCTTGCGAATCGTCTGGCGCCGCAGGCCATCGCCAACAGCGTGGACCCGGGCGGTGTCATCACGCCGCTCAACCGTTGTGTGATGGAAGACGAGCACCTGTGGAACCAGATTATGGAGCTCACGCCGCTTAAACGCTGGGCAACCGCCCAAGAGATCGCCGAGTGGATCTACTTTGTGGGCGTGACCAACCGGTTTATGACCGGGCAGAGTCTGCTCATTGACGGTGGCGAGGCCGGCCGCACACAATTTATTTGGCCCGAATAGGAAACGCGCTCGACGGAAAGCCGTCGGGCGCGTTTTTGATGTATCGATTTTTAGCCGAGGCAAGTCCAGTTGACGGGGGTCGAGCCGTGCTGTTCGAGTAGCCGATTGGCAGCGGAGAAGGGGCACGACCCCATAAAGGCGGGGAGTTCTGCCGTGGCACGATTGGCCGAAAGCGGCGAGGGGTGCGTAGAGGCCAGGCAGAACTTGCCAGTTGCCTCGCCCGCGCCGATCGCGTCGAGCTTGCCCTCGACCATCTGCTGGGCAAGGCGACCCCATGCCAAAAAGACGACCGGCTGGGGCAGCTGACAGCAGCGTTCGATAACGTAGTCGGTAAGCGTGCTCCAGCCCAGTTTGGCGTGCGAGTTGGCGGCATGCTCGCGCACGGTGAGCGTGGTGTTGAGGAGCAGGACGCCCTGTTGTGCCCATGGGGTTAGGTCTCCCGTGGCGGGAATGGGGCAACCCAGATCGGCTTTGAGTTCCTTATAGATGTTGCGCAGGCTCGGCGGCAACTTGGTTTGCGTCGCGGGGACCGAGAACGACAGCCCCATGGCCTGGTTGGGTCCGTGATAGGGGTCTTGACCCAAGATGACAACCTTGACCTGGTCGGCTGGCGTGTAGGCGAGGGCATTGAGGATGTCGTCTTGTGCCGGGTAGATGGTTTGCTCGGCACGCAAAAGGGCGATGCGCTCGAGCAACTGGTTCGTGGTGTCACGTACCGGCTGCGGCGCATCGCCCAACCAAGTTGCTATGTTGCGGTCGCGAGTTGCGGTGTCCATGGGGCTCCTTTATGGCAGATGCTCTGTTGGCATCTATTGTAAAGGCGCACCGGTTGCCTTTATGCCGCGGCTGCATAAGGAGTGGGGTCTACGAGACGCGCTCGGGCGCTCCTGCTATGTGAGCGTGTCCTTGCGAGCGAAGGCGTGGGAGCTCGACGGTTGCCACCATCACGCCGGTGAGGATGAGGGCGGCGCCAAAGAAGGCGATGGGGCTCAGGACCTCGCCGACCAGGAAGAACGAGAAGACGGCGGAGCAGACCGGCTCGAGCGAGAAGGCAAAGCCGGTGGTCTCGGCGGACACGTGGGGCTGCACGAGCGTCTGGGTGATAAAGCCGTAGGCAGAGCAGATGAGTGCGAGCGCGACGACAACCGCGACCTCGCCCGGCGTGCCGGGAAGCGTAAAGCCGCCAAAGGTGCACGCGGCGATGCCCGAGAACAGGCCACCAAAGCCCAGCTGCCAAACGCCCAGAGCCAGCGGGTCGACTTCTTCGACAAAGCGCTTGGCTACGATAATGTGGCTGGCATAGATAAAGGCCGAGAGCAGCATGATAATCGCGCCGGGATTCAGGCTGGTAAAGTCGGCACCCGAGAGCAGCAGCATACCGCAGGTGACGATGGCGGTGCCGACGAGCACCTTGCGCTCGGGGGCACGACGCAGCAGGGCCGCATTGGCAAACGGCACGATCACGACCGTCAGGCTCTGCAAAAAGCCGGCGGTGGAGGCGGAGGTAAGGCTGGAGCCCAGGCACATGCAGGTGAGCTCGGTTGCCATGATGGCACCGATGATGGCGGCGCGAACCATAAGGTCGCGATTGATGCGGAAAGCGCGCTTGTGGAAGAGCAGCAGGCAGGCCACAAAGGCGATGATGCAGCGCAGCGCAACGATGCTCGTGGCGTTCATGCTGTCCATGCCGATCTTCATGAGGGGGTACGAAAAGCCCCATGCGACGGGAACGGAAAACGAGAGCGCGATTGCTTTTTTGCGATCCATGGGACTCCTTTTGTTACAGAACGGTTTCGCAAAAAGGATTCTGCTCCCAGATTTGGATGTAGTAAAGCGAATGTATCTTCAGTATGATTAAGCAATACTAATGTAGGTAGAAAAAGCCCTGGCAAAACGTTTTACGGCTACACCGATGTGGAGGCACGATGGCATCGCGATATCAGATTGTATGTATGGTGGTCGATTGCGGCAGTCTTAAGGGCGCGGCCGACGAGCTAGGCTATACGCAAAGTGCGGTGAGCCAGGCCGTCAAGGCGCTCGAGCGCGAGCTGGGTACCACGCTTATCGAGCGCGGTAAGCAAGGTGTCTCGCTTACGCGCGACGGCAAGCAGTACCTGCCGTATCTGCGCCAAATCGTAACTGCCGAGGCCGAGCTTGAGGGCAAGCGTCAGGAGTTGCTGGGACTCTCCTCGACTGATATTCGAATCGCGACGTTTACTAACGTGAGCCGCACCGTATTGCCGCGCGTGATTCGCGACTTTGGCACGCTGCATCCGGGTGTGCGCTTTACCCTCAAGCAGGGCGATTACACGCGCAACGCCCAGTGGGTGCATGACGGTGTGGTGGACTTTTGCTTTACGGCGCGCGGGTTTACCGCCGGGCTGCAGAAGCGCGTGGTCTATCACGATGAACTCGTGGCGCTGCTACCGGCGACGCATCCGCTGACGGCAAAGGAAAAAGTGACGCTGGCGGATCTGGCGTCCGAGCCATTTGTTCTGCTGGATGAGGGCGAACAGAGCCTGGTGCTCGACGCGTTTGCCGCGCACGGGCTGTCACCGCATGTGACAAGTGAGGTCACCGACGACTACACCATTATGGCGATGGTGGAGGAGGGGTTGGGCGTGAGCATGCTCTACCGCCGTACCGTCGAGGGCATGCGGGCCGATATTCGCGTGCGGCCCATCGTGCATGCCCCCTCGCGCGACGTGGTGGCGGCTTGGCGCAGCTGGGATACCATGCCCATCGCCACCAGGCGCTTTATCGACTACATGAGCTCGCATATCGTCAATTAGCGATTGCGCGGCGCTTGAGGTTTCGTCTAGCGTGCCTCTGCTTTGGCCTGGGCCAGGCGGTAGGTGCGCGCGGGGTGACAAAGGAGCACGGCCACGACCATAAAGAACGCCGTGGTTCCTAGGCTGATGGGGTAGACCATCATGATGTTCGCGAACGTGCGGAAGTGTGGGAAGACGCAGAACACCCAATAGAAGCGAATGCCGCAGACGCAGATCATGGTGATGAGGGCGGGCATGAGCGAGATGCCAAAGCCGCGCAGGTAGCCGGACATGTTTTCGTAGAACATGCTAAAGGCATACGCGGGGAAGATCGAGCACACGCGGATATAGCCGATCGAGACGATATTGGGGTCGCTGTTAAAGAGCGACAGGATCTCGCGTCCCAAGCCGACGATGATGACGATGGTAGTGAGCGCGACAATGCCGCCTTCGACCAGGCAGACCTTGAGCGTCTTGGTGCAGCGGTCGATCTGGCGTGCGCCGTGGTTCTGCCCCACAAAGGTGGTGCAGGCCTGGCTAAAGCTGTTGAGCAGGTTGTAGCACACGTACTCCAGGCTCATGGCCGCGCTGGAGGCCGCCATGACCTCGGTGCCCAAGCTGTTGATGGCAGACTGGATGATGATGTTCGCGACGGCAAAGACGGCGCTCTGGATACCGGCGGGCAGGCCGATCTTGACGATGCGCTTGAGGGCGACAGGGTCGATGGCCAGGTCGCGCGGGGTGACGCGGACGACGGAGTCGGTCTTGAGCAGGCGGATAAAGAGCGTGACGGCGCTCGTCGTATAGGCGATGGCGGTGGCGATAGCGACGCCTGCCACGCCCCAATGGAGCACGGGGACAAAGATGAGGTCCAGGCCAATATTCAGGACGGTGGACACGGCGAGCGCCTGGAGCGGCATGCGGGTGATACCGACGGAGCGGAAGATGGCGGCTTCGAAGTTGTAGAGCAGGATCGAGGGCATGCTCAGCAAAAAGACGCGCAGGTAGAGCGATGCGAGCGGCATGGTCTCGGCGGGGACGTTAAGCGCGGCGAGCATGGGCTCGGCGAAGATTTCGCCCAGCGCGATGACGACAAAGCCCACGAGCGCCATGAGGATCGAGGTGTGGACGGCGCGCTTGACCATGTTTTGGTCGTTGCGGCCGATAGCGTTGGCGATAACCACGTTGGAGCCAAGCGATAAGCCGATGAACAGGTTGATCATCAGGCTGGTAAGCGGAACGTTGGAGCCGACCGCCGCCATGGCCAGGGTTCCCTGGTCGCCCGAGAAGTTGCCGATAATGACTGTGGCGATGAGGTTCGACAGTTGCTCGAGGATGCTCGTCGCGGCAACGGGAAAGGCGAACAGGGGAATGTTGCGCCACAGCGAGCCGGTCGTCATGTCAATGTGCTTAGATGCGGTGTCAGCCATACGCTCTCAATCTCTTATATGCGCTTCAATGCTAATTTTCGCAGACGATGATACTCCTAATGCGATCAGCCGGTACTTGGGGGGAACGTTTCTTTTCTGTCAGCACATAGACTAGTCATTGGGGACGTTCTTGTTTGACTAGTCGTTTAAGAACACCCAATGACTAGGTGGGGGAGGCGTGAGACAATGGTGGGCGCTGTGTTGTCCGTGCTAAGGAGTTGCCATGTTGTTGTGTCCCGTTTGCCATGAGCCATTGGTGGACGACGAGCGTGGGGCTGCATGTGCGGGTGGGCATCGGTTCGATCGTGCGCGCGAGGGCTACCTGTACCTGTTGCGCTCGTCCAAGAGCGGCGACTCCATGGGCGATCCCAAGTCGCAGGCGCGCAGCCGTCGCGACTTTCTGAATCGCGACTACTATGCGCCATTGCGCGATGCGATGGTCGAGCTGGTGCGCGAACGAGCGGCTGAGTGCGGGGCGTCCACGGGCAAGTCGCTGACCCTGCTCGATATTTGCTGTGGTGAGGGGTATTACACAAGCGCTATGGGCTCGGTGCCGAA